>NZ_JBEXFG010000022.1:0-124353 GCF_040606675.1 Streptomyces sp. NPDC005393
CTGCAGCGTCGCACCGATATCCGCCGTCACCGTCGTCGTCATGGACTGCACGGAGATCGGAGCATCCCCGCCGACCGCCACCGACCCGACCTGGATCTTCCGGCTGACCCTGCGCTCGGCGAGCTTGGTCGGGACGGACGGCATTCCTAGCGAAATCGCAGTCATCTGGTTCGTAACCCCAAGAAGGTGTATGAGTGGCCGGAGATCAGCGGGCTCCGGTCTCCGAGATTACGGCACGGGCCCAGGGCCGAGCACACCCAGTCCCGAAGTCCACCCAAAGGTGAACTTCGGGATATCTCGCGTCATCAGGAGATTCTCACGGGGTTCACGACGTCCGCCACGAGGACGAGAAGCGTGAAGCAAATGAAGATTCCCGCGATCACATAGGCGACCGGCATCATCTTGGCCACATCGAACGGTCCGGGGTCGGGCCGCCGGACCAGCCGCGACGCCTGCCGCCGCAGGGACTCCCACAGCGCGCCCGCGATATGTCCGCCGTCCAGCGGAAGCAGCGGCAGCATGTTGAACAGGAACAGCGAGAGGTTGAACCCGGCGACGAGGAAGAGCATCGTCGCGATCCGCTGCGAGGGCGGAATGTCGAGGTTGGCGACCTCGCCGCCGACCCGCGCCGCGCCGACGACGCCCATCGGGGAGTCCGCCTTGCGCGGGGCGTCACCGAAGGCCGCGTTCCACAGATCGGGGATCTTGGAGGGCAGGGCGACCAGGGAGTCGATGCCGTCCTCGACCATGTTGCCCATGCGGTCCACGGACTGGCCGAAGGACTGCTGGACCACGCCGTTTGCCGGGGTGAAGCCGAGGAAGCCGGCGCTCACGTACTGGCCCTCGACATAGCCGCCGTTCCCGTCGGACTTGGCGACCTGGTTCTCTATGAGGGTGGCCTGCAGGGTCTTGCGCGCGCCGTGCCGCTCGACGGTGATCGTGGCGGGGCCGGTGGTCTTGCGGATGTCCTGCTGGAGGGTGCCCCAGTCGGGGGTGGGGTGGCCGTTGAAGGCGACGATCTTGTCGCGGGGCTGGAGCCCGGCGGCCTTGGCCGGCGAGTCCTTGGCGCCCTTGGGGCACTTGTCGGTGGAGGAAGAGGCCGGGACCACGCATTTGGAGACCGTGCCGACGCTGGTGGTCTGGGTGTTGACGCCGAAGCTCATCATCACCCCGACGAAGATCACCACAGCGAGGACCAGATTCATGAACGGCCCGGCGAACATCACGATCACGCGCTTCCACGGCTTGCGCGTGTAGAAGAGGCGGGTATCGTCACCGGGCTGCAGCTCCTCGAAGGCGGCCGACCGGGCGTCCTCGATCATGCCGCGCCAGGGTGAGGTGGAGCGTGCGGTGATCTTGCCGTCATCGCCGGGCGGGAACATCCCGATCATGCGGATGTATCCGCCGAGCGGGACCGCCTTGATGCCGTACTCGGTGTCCCCCTTCTTGCGCGAGAAGATCGTCGGGCCGAAGCCGACCATGTACTGGGGCACGCGGATGCCGAAGAGCTTGGCCGTCGAGAGATGGCCGAGCTCGTGCCAGGCGATCGAGAAGAGCAGGCCGACGGCGAATACGACTATGCCGAGAACCGTCATCAGTGTCGTCATGCGCGAGCCTCCGGGGTCGCCGTCGCCGCTCGGGCGGCCAGTTCGGTTGCGCGGGCGCGGGCCCACGTCTCGGCTTCGAGGACGTCCGCGACGGTGAGCCGGGTTCCCGCGGTGGGGGTGCCGTGCTCGGCCACCACCTCCGCGACCGTATCGACGATTCCGTTGAAAGGCAGCTTCCGGTCAAGGAAGGCATCCACGCACTCCTCGTTCGCCGCGTTGAAGACGGCCGGTGCGGTGCCGCCCAGCTCTCCGACGTGGCGGGCGAGGCCGATCGAGGGGAACGCCTCATGGTCCAGCGGGAAGAACTCCCAGGTGTGGGCCTTGGCCCAGTCGCAGCCGGGCGCGGCGTCCGGCACTCGCTCGGGCCAGCCGAGGCCGAGCGAGATGGCCATCCGCATATCGGGCGGGCTCGCCTGGGCGAGCGTCGAGCCATCGGTGAATTCAACCATCGAGTGGATATACGACTGAGGGTGGACGACGACCTCAATCCGATCGAAGGGAATGTCGTACAGCAGATGGGCCTCGATGACCTCCAGGCCCTTGTTGACGAGGGTCGCGGAGTTGATCGTGATCACCGGGCCCATGGCCCAGGTGGGGTGGGCCAGCGCCTGCTCCGGGGTGACCGTGGCCAGCTCCCGCTTCGTCCGCCCGCGGAACGGGCCGCCGGAGGCGGTGACGACCAGCCGGCGCACCTCCTCCCGCGACCCGCCGAGCAGCGCCTGGAAGAGGGCCGAGTGCTCGGAGTCGACGGGCACGATCTGCCCGGGCTTGGCGAGGGCCTTCACCAGCGGGCCGCCGACGATCAATGATTCCTTGTTGGCCAGCGCCAGCACCCGGCCCGCCTCCAGGGCGGCCAGGGTCGGCGCGAGGCCGATGGAGCCGGTGATGCCGTTGAGCACGGTGTGGCACTGGGAGCGGGCCAGCTCGGTGGCCGCGTCGGGGCCCGCCAGGATCTCGGGCAACGGCTCGCCGGCGCCGTAGTGCGCGGTCAGGGCCTCGCGCACCTCGGGCACCGCCTCCTGCCGGGCGACCGCGACCCTGGGCACCCGCAGCCGGTGGGCCTGCTCGGCCAGCAGTCCGGCCCGCCCGCCGGCGGCGGACAGGCCGGTCACCCGGAAGCGGTCGGGGTTGCGCAGCACCACATCGATGGCCTGGGTGCCGATCGATCCGGTGGAGCCCAGGATCACGATGTCGCGCACGCCTCCGGCGGCGGCACTCGCCGCCGGAAAGCGCAGATGCGGGTCAGCCAGGGATTCCGTCATCCCCCCATTGTGGCCGGTAGGGGTGGCGGCTCGGGGACACGCCCCGGGATCGGGTGAGCGAGGATTCAGCGAATCGGGCGGTGGACGTTGTCCTTGGCCGACGGGCCGGGGGTGCCGTCGGCGATCCAGGGGCCGTCGCCGCTGGGGTCGAGAACGCCCTCTTCCAGCCACTCGTACGAGCCGGAGAGCACCCCGGAGACGACCTTGCGGTCGATCTCGTCGGTGTTGGTCCACAGCCGCCCGAAGAGCTCATCGGCGCGGATCCGGGCCTGCCGGCAGAAAGCGTCGGCCAGCTGGTAGGCCTCGATGCCGTGGTCGCCGCGGGCGCGCAGCATCTCGGCCCGTACGCAGGCGGCGCTCATCGCGAACAGCTCCGCGCCGATATCGACGATCCGGCTGAGGAAGCCCTGTTTGGTCTCCATCCGGGCCTGCCAGCGGGACATGGCGTAGAACGTGGAGCGGGCGAGCTTGCGCGCCGAGCGCTCCACATAGCGCAGATGGGACGAGAGGTCGCGGTGGCCCTCCGGGTGGAACTCGGCGTAGGAGCGGGGCAGTTGACCGGGCCCGGCGACCAGGCCCGGCAGCCAGCGGGCGTAGAAGCCGCCGGCCTTGGCGGCCGCCTTGCCCTTGTCCGCCAGGGACTTGTCGGGGTCGATCAGATCGCCGGCCACCGACAGATGCGCGTCGACGGCCTCGCGGGCGATCAGCAGATGCATGATCTCGGTCGAGCCCTCGAAGATCCGGTTGATCCGCAGATCGCGCAGCATCTGCTCGGCGGGGACGGCCCGTTCGCCGCGGGCGGCGAGCGAGGCGGCGGTCTCGTAGCCGCGGCCGCCGCGGATCTGGACCAGTTCGTCGGCCATCAGCCAGGCCATCTCGCTGCCGTAGAGCTTGGCGAGCGCCGCCTCGATCCGGATGTCGTTGCGGTCCTCGTCGGCCATCTGGGAGGCGAGGTCGATGACCGCCTCCAGCGCGAAGGTGGTGGCCGCGATGAAGGAGATCTTGGCGCCGACGGCCTCGTGGCGGGCGATCGGCTTGCCCCACTGCTCACGGTGGGCGGACCATTCGCGGGCGATCTTCAGACACCACTTGCCGGCGCCCGCGCACATCGCGGGCAGTGAGAGCCGGCCCGTGTTGAGCGTGGTCAGCGCGATCTTGAGCCCGGCGCCCTCGGGGCCGATCCGGTTGACGGCGGGGACGCGGACCCGGTGGAAGCGGGTCACCCCGTTCTCCAGACCACGCAGCCCCATGAAGGCGTTGCGGTGCTCGACGGTGACGCCCTCGGAGACCGTCTCGACGACGAAGGCGGTGATCCCGCCCTTGTGCCCCTCGGAGCGGGGCACCCGGGCCATGACGACGAGGAGGTCGGCGACCACGCCGTTGGTCGTCCACAGCTTGACGCCGTCGAGGATGTAGTCGTCGCCGTCGGGGACCGCGGTGGTGGCGAGGCGGGCCGGGTCGGAGCCCACGTCCGGCTCGGTGAGCAGGAAGGCCGAGATGTCGGTGCGGGCGCAGCGCGGCAGGAAGAGGTCCTTCTGTTCCCGAGTGCCGAAGAGCTTGAGCGGCTGCGGTACGCCGATGGACTGGTGGGCCGAGAGCAGCGCGCCGATGGCCGGGCTGATGGAGCCCGCCAGGGCGAGGGCCTTGTTGTAGTAGACCTGGGTCAGGCCCAGGCCCCCGTACTTGGTGTCGATCTTCATACCGAGCGCGCCGAGCTCCTTGAGGCCGTTGATGGTCTCGTCGGGTATCCGGGCCTCGCGCTCGATGCGGGCGGCGTCGACCCGCGTCTCGCAGAAGTCACGGAGCTTGGCGAGGAACGCCTCGCCGCGGCGCACATCGTCCGGCGCGGGGGCGGGGTGCGGATGGATCAGATCGAGTCGGAAGCGGCCGAGGAACAGCTCCTTGGCGAAGCTCGGCTTGTGCCATACCTGTTCCCGGGCGGCCTCGGCGACCTGGCGCGCTTCACGCTCGGACACCGGCCTGACGGATGATGCGGTCATCGGTGCTCCCTTGCCGCAAATGACGATCTCGTGACATTACCGGCACGTACCGCTGCCAGTGTGCATCCGGTTCGGTGCGACGGCAAAGCGGGGCGCAACCCGGTCTCGGGAGTTTGCCCGGAATCCTCGTTGTAGCGCTTCGACACTCCTTTGGACAGCTCTTCGCGACGGGTTTACGGTCGTTCCGCGTGGCCAGCCAGGAGCCGTTGGCCCACTGTGGAAGCGCTTCACCGCCTTTCTTTTTCGGACGGAATCCCCCCGCATGGTCGCCCTCGCCGAGGTCGCCCGCCACGCCGGAGTCTCCGCCAGCACGGTGAGCTATGTCCTCAGCGGCAAGCGCTCGATCTCGGCTCCCACCCGCGAGCGCGTCGAGCGCAGCATCAAGGAGCTGGGCTACCACCCGAACGCCGGAGCCCGCGCCCTCGCCAGCAGCCGCTCCACATCATCGCGCTGATGGTGCCGCTGCGGACCGACATCTATGTGCCCGTGATGATGGCGATCGCCATCTCGGTCGCCACCACCGCCCGCTCCCACGGCTATGACGTGCTGCTGCTCACCGGCGAGGAGGGGCCGGCGGCGGTGCGCCGGGTCACCGGCAGCGGTGCGCCGGGTCACCGGCAGCGGTGCGCCGGGTCACCGGCAGCGGGCTGGCCGACGCCATGATCCTGCATCCTGATGGATGTCGAGCTGGAGGACGAGCGGCTGCCGCTGCTGCACGCGGCCCGCCACCCCACCGTGCTGATCGGGCTGCCCTCCGACACCGTCGGACTGACCTGCGTCAATCTGGACTTCACCGCCACCGGCGCGCTGTGCGCCGACCATCTGGCCTCGCTCGGCGCCACCGCGAGATCGCCGTCGTGGGCGAGGCCGCGGCCGTCCACGAGCGCCACAGCGGATTCGCCGAGCAGACGCTGGACGGCCTGCGCGAACGCGCCCGTGAGCTGGGGCTGCGGCTACTGCACCGCCCGTGCGAGGGCAGTTACGAGTCCATGGACGGCGCCCTCTCCCGGATCTTCGACGAGCGCCCCCGCACCACCGGCTTCGTCGTCCAGAACGAGGCCGCCATCGACCCGCCGCTCAGCCTGTCGCGCCGGCAGGGGAGCGCGGTTCCCGAGGATGTCTCGGTGGTCGCGATCTGCCCCGACCAGGTGGCCACCTGGCGTCGGTGCGGCTCACCTCCGCCGCCATCCCGGCGCAGGAGATGGGGCGGCGCGCCGTCGAGCTGGTGGTGGCCAAGCTGGGCGGGAACGCCCCCGAGGAGCAGGTGGCCCTCCTGGCGCCGGAGCTGACCGTACGGGCCGGCTCGGGCCCGGCGCCCGCCACCGGCTGACCCTGGGCGACCGTCGTCACTTCTCCGGTTGAGGGTCCGGGGAACCCGGGACGGGCCGCCCGGCGCGGTGGGGCTGCTCGTGGTCCGGCCGGGTGCCGCGGGACGGGACGCGGCTCGCCCGAGTGCGGGTCTCGTCTCGCCTGGGGTGCTTGGAGCATCGGGCGGGGTGGGGGGCCGGTCCACGCCGTCGCCGGATGACGGTCCGGTGGGAGTGCGGGTGGTGCGGCCGAGCGCGTCGGGCGGTGCGCGGCTCCCCCGGTGCGGGCCTTCGTCTCGCGGCTGCGGTACCCCCTCTGAAAAAACGCTTGATCTGGCGCAACTACTTTGTCAAGCAATTTCGCAGGGTTACCCCACCGGCGCCGCCGGTACCGGCCGCAGCCCCACCGGCCCGTCACCCGGCGATGGCCCGCCAGTGGCCCCCACCCCACCCGATGCTCCAAACACCCCAGGCGGGACGAAGCCCGCAGACGGCAGAGCCGCAACCACCCGGCCACGCTCGACCGCACAACCCGACCGCACCTCAACCAAGACGGACGCGAGCCCCACCCGGCAGCGAGGGGAACATAGGCTCGATTCATATCCCCGGTGCGGTGGTGCCTGCCAGACTTGATCTGGGGAGAATCACACGCTCTGGGGGGTGCCACGCATGGCGGGACGTTGGCCTTTTCGTCTTTCTCGCCGTCATCGGGACGGCTCCCCGGACGACGCCGCCCAAAGCGATTCGGCTGGGCTGGACGATCCGCGGGCGCTCGCCGCTATGGGGCTCCGGTTGGCTGAGCGCGGGGATGTCGCCGGGGCGCGGCAGTGGTTGCGGAGGGCGGCTCGTACGGAGGATGCGGAGGTGTTGTTCGCCGTCGCGGGGGCGCATCATCAGTTGCTGGGGGACAGCGGGTTGGCGCAGTCTCTCTATGAGCGGGCGGCGGAGCACGGTTCCACGGACGCCATGAACAACCTGGGGGTGCTGCTCAAGCAGCAGGGGCGGCTCGATGAAGCCGAGCGGTGGCTGCGGAGGGCGGCGGCGACCGGTGACCCCGACGCGGCGAACAACCTGGCGCGCACCCTCCATGAGCGCGGTGAGCTCGAGGAGGCGGTGGTCTGGTTCGAGCGGGCGTTCCTGGTCGGGGACGATCCGGACGTGCTGGGCAACCTCACCATGACGCTTCTCACCCTGGGGCGTGAGGACGAGGCCCGGCGGCTGCTGGAGGCCGCCGGGGAGCGGGGGGATCCGTTGGCCGCGGGGCTTGCCTCGGCCCTCGTCGACCGGGCCGACGAGCCGCGCGAGCGCCCACCGACGGCCCCCGAGCCGGATCCGGCCGACGCTCTTGCCGAGGACACCGCGGGCCCCGGGCCCGCCGTCACCATCGATCCCACCGACCCGCTCGCCTCCGCCGACGGACTGCGCCTGGCCTATGCCCGCTCCGGCGACCCCCAACTGCTGGAGCTGGCGCTGGACATGTGCCGGCTCGCGGTCCAGACATACCGTGCGTACGCCAACCCCGCCCGCCATGCCCTCGCCCTCTCCACCCTCGGCGTCCTGCTGCGCATGCGCCATGAGCGCGACCGCTCGCCCGAGCCGCTGGCCGAGGCCGTGGAGGTGGGGCGGGCGGCGGTCGCGGCGTCCTCGCGCGAGGATCCGGAGTACGCCCGTCATCTGTCGGGGCTCGCCAACTCCCTTCAGGAGATGTTCGAGCAGACGGGCGATCTCGCCGTGATCGACGAGGCCATCGCGCTCTACCGCACCTGTCTGTCCGTCGTCCCGGCCGCCCACCCCGAACACACGAGTGTGCAGACCGACTTCGGCAACTGCCTGCTGTGCCGGGCCCGGCACAGTCCGGACCCCGCGGTTCTCGACGAGGCGATACTGGCCGGGCGGGCGGCCGTGCGTGGCACCCCGCCCGGCCACCCTCGTCACCCCGTCGTGCTCACCAACCTCGGCGCCGCGCTGCTGCAGTACGCGATCACAACCGTCAATCTGGCCGCTCTGGACGAGGCCATCGAGACCTACGAGCGGGCGCTGGAGGCGTTCCCGTCCGGGCATCCGGCGTGCGCGCAGGTCCGGGAGGCGCTGGACACGTGCGCACGGGCCCGCAGGGCCGTGCACAGGGAGCGCGGCACCACCCCGCGGCCCGGGGGCGCGCGGCGCGGGGCGCCCGCCGGGGCGGCGGCGGAGCTGCGGGAGGCGGCCGCCCGCCACGCCGCGTACGAGCGCACCGGAAGCTTGCCCGACCTGGAGCGGGCCGTCGCCGGCTTCGAGTCCGTAATGCGGTCCGCCACCGACGCCGAGCCGCGCAGCGCCGCCGCGAACGGGCTCGGCATCTCCATGTGGTCGCGCTACGAGCGCGGCAGCGACCGGCGCGATCTGGACCGGGCGATCGATCTGTTCGCAGACGCGCTGGCGATGGGCCCGCAAGAGGACCCGGAGGCGCCCGCGATGAGGGCGAACCTGTCCGGCGTTCTCCGGCTGCGCTGGCTGCTCACCGGCGACGGTGACGACCTTACGGCCGCCGTCGAGCTCTCGCGCGCCGTGCTGGCGGCGACCCGGCCGGACGATCCGCGCCGGTCATGGCGGCTGTCCGGGCTGGGCGGCGGGCTGCTGGGGCTGTTCTTGCACCACCGGGACTCCTCGGCGCTCGCCGAGGCGGTCCAGATCTACCGTCAGGCCCTGGCCGCCGTGGTGCCCGGGGACGCCGGGACCCGGGCCAAGGCCCGTTCCAACCTGGGTGAGGCGCTGCGGCAGCAGGCCGGGCTCGAGGGCGCGGGGGCGGAGGAGGCGCTGGACGAGGCGGTCGAGCTGGCGCGCGCGGCGCTCGCCGCCATGCCCGCCGACCGGCTGCTGCACCCCCGCTTCGAGTCGAATCTGAGCATCGCCCTGCACCAGCGGTTCACGGCCCGCGCCGACCCGGACGACCTGCGGGAGGCGGCCGCCGCCGCCCGCCGCGCGGTCGCCGCCACCCCCGCCGACCACCCCAACAGGGCGGAGCGGCTGAGCATCCTGGCGCAGGTGCTGCAGCTGGACTTCGAGCGGCGCCGGGACGCGTCCGCGCTGGACGTGCTGATCGTCGCCGCCGAAGCGGCGGCCGACGCGGCGCCGCCCGGCCACCGGTTGCGCGCCCAGGCGCTGACGCTGCACGCGCACGCGCTGGGTGTACGGGCCGTCGTCGAGCACGAGCCCGCGGCGCTGGCGGCGGCCCAGGCCGTCCACCGCGAGCTGGCGCACGATCCGACCGCCGCCGTGAGCGCGCGGGTCCGGGCCGCCCAGCGGTGGGCGTTCACGGCGCTCACGGCGGGCGACTGGCCCCGCGCGCTGGAGCCGTTCGCGCTCGCCGTGGAGCTGCTGCCGCGCACCGCGCCGCGCCGTATCGGCCAGGCGGACCGCGAGCGCCAGCTGGCCGGCTTCGCCGGACTCGCCTCGGACGCCGCGGCCTGCGCGATCCGGCTCGGCGACCCGGAGCGCGCGCTGCGGCTGCTGGAGCAGGGCCGCGGGGTGCTGCTCGCCCAGGCGCTGGACGCCCGTACGGCACTGGCCGGGCTGCGGGAACACCACCCCGGTCTCGCGCACCGCTTCGAGGAGCTGCGCGCGGCCCTCGACCGCCCCGAGGAGTCGGTCTTCAGCTCCGCCGGGACCGTCGCGGGCCGCCCGGACGCGACGGCGGGCAGCCTGCGGGGCGAGGACCGGCACGCGCTCGCGGAGGAGTGGGAGCGGCTGACGCTGCGGATCCGGCAGCAGCCCGGCTTCGAGTGGTTCCTGCACCCGCCCGAGGTCGCGGAGCTGCTGGCGGCCACCGGCGGAGCGGGCCCCGTGGTGATCGTGAACGTGAGCCGGCTGCGCTGCGACGCGCTCGTCCTCACCGACCGCGAGGTGCGGGCCGTTCCGCTGCCCGCGCTGCACCACGACGAGGTGGTGCAGCGCGCGGACGCCTTCTTCCCGGCGGTGCGTACGGCCGGGGACGGCGAGGGCGCGATGGCGGACCGGTTCACCGCGCAGGGGCAGGTCCGCGAGACCCTGGAGTGGTTGTGGACGGCGCTGGCCGAGCCGGTGCTGGACGCGCTCGGCCTCACCGGCAGAAGGGCCAAGGGCGGCCCCAGGGCCGGTCCCAAAGGCGCGAAGGACGCCGCCCTGCCACGGCTGTGGTGGATCCCGACCGGCCCGCTGACCGCCCTGCCACTGCACGCGGCCGGGCGCCATGACGCGGCGGGCCGCCCCGCCGACTCCGTACTGGACCGGGTGGTCTCCTCGTACGCCCCGACCGTCCGCGGTCTCGCGCGCGCCGCCCGGCGCGGCGCCGGCGACCGGGCCCCCGGGCCCGTCGAACCGCTGGTGGTGGCCCTCCCGGTCACGCCCGGGGCCCCCGAGCTGTCAGGGGCCCGGCAGGAGGCCGCCGCGGTGACCGGCCGACTGCCCGACACCCGGGTGCTGACGGGCGAGCGCGCCCGCCGGGATGTCGTCCTCGACATGCTGCCCCGCCACCGCTGGGCGCACTTCGCCTGCCATGCGGTCAGCGCGGTCGGCGATCTGTCGTCCAGCCATGTGCTGCTGTACGACCACCGGAAACGGCCGCTGGCCGTCGCGGACATCGCCCGTCTCGACCTCGGCGGCGCGGAGCTGGCGTATCTGTCTGCGTGCGAGACGACGCGCGCCCGGCAGGAGCCGGCCGACGAGGCGGTGCATCTGACCGGGGCGTTCCATATCGCCGGGTACGCCCATGTCATCGGCACCCTGTGGACCGTCGACGACGAGGCGGCGGCGCGGATCGCGGAGGACTTCTACGCGGCTCTCACCGCTTCCGGGGCCGCGGGCGCCCAGGGCGCGGCCCGCGCACTGCACGGAGCGGTGCGCGGGCTGCGCGATACGTACCCGATGGCGCCCACCCTGTGGGCCACGCATATCCACGTGGGCGCCTGAGCGCTTGCTTTAGAGGTCCAGCCCGGTGAGGACCATGACCCGCTCGTAGGTGTAGTCCTCCATCGCGTAGCGCACGCCCTCGCGGCCGACGCCGGACTGCTTGGCGCCGCCGTACGGCATCTGGTCGGCGCGGTAGGAGGGCACATCGCCGACGATCACGCCGCCGACCTCCAGCGCGCGGTGGGCGCGGAAGGCGGTCTGCACATCGTGGGTGAAGACGCCTGCCTGGAGGCCGTACTTGGAGTCGTTGACCGCCGCGAACGCCTCGTCCTCGCCCGTCACCTTGCGGAGGGTGAGCACCGGGCCGAAGACCTCCTCGCAGGCGAGCGTGGTGTCCGCCGGCACGTCCGCGAGCACCGTCGGGGCGTAGCTCGCGCCCTCGCGCTTGCCACCCGTCAGCAGCTTCGCACCGGCCTGGACGGCCTCGTCCACCCAGGACTCGACGCGCTTCGCCGCGTCCTCGCTGATCAGCGGGCCGACATCGGTCTTGTCGTCGGTCGGGTCGCCGGTGACCTGCGCCTCGACGGCCGCGACGATCTTCGACACGAGCTGCTCGTAGACGGACGCGTCCGCGATCACCCGCTGCACGGAGATACAGGACTGGCCGGCCTGGTAGTTGGAGAAGGTGCCGATGCGGGTGGCCGCCCAGTCGAGGTCGGCGTCGGAGGAGTAGTCCGGCAGGACGACCGCCGCACCGTTGCCGCCCAGCTCCAGCGTGCAGTGCTTGAGCGGCACCGACTCCTTGATCGCGTAGCCGACCTTTTCGGAGCCGGTGAAGGAGATGACCGGCAGCCGCTCGTCCTGGACCAGCGCGGGCATCCGGTCGTTCGGCACCGGCAGGATGCTCCACGAGCCCGCCGGGAGGTCCGTCTCGGCCAGCAGCTCGCCGAGGATCAGCGAGGAGAGCGGGGTCGCGGGCGCCGGCTTGAGGATGATCGGCGTGCCGACCGCGAGGGCCGGGGCGACCTTGTGAGCGCTCAGGTTCAGCGGGAAGTTGAACGGCGCGATGCCGAGGACGGTGCCGCGCGGGAAGCGGCGGGTCAGCGCGAGCCGCCCCACGCCTCCGGCATCGGTGTCCAGCCGCTGGGCCTCCCCGCCGTTGAACCGGCGGGCCTCCTCGGCCGCGAACCGGAACACGGACACGGCCCGGCCCACCTCGCCGCGCGCCCACTTAATGGGCTTGCCGTTCTCGCCCGAGATCAGCCGGGCGATCTCCTCGGTGCGCTCGGCGAGCCGGCGCGACACATGGTCGAGGGCGTTGGCCCGCACATATGCGGGGATCGCGGCGAGCTCCTCCCGCACGGCCTCGGCCGCGGCCACGGCCTCCTCGATCTGCGCGTCGGTGGGAACGCTCACCGCGCCGACGCGACGGCCGTCCCAGGGGGACGTGACCTCAAGCGTGCTCTCGCCCGTCGCCTCACGGCCGGCGAGCCAGAACGCGTGGGTGACAGCTTCGTTTGTGTCTGGCACAGCGGATCCCGACCCTTCTGAAGTGGTGTCTCTCCCCCCACGGTAGACGCGTCCGGCCCACCCGGCGTTTGTCCGAGGCGTAGCAGTCGACGGCGGATGCGCTCCGCTATGGCGTGGGGGCGAGTTGTGGGGCCGCCGGGCTCTGTCGTCGCCTCAGGCGGAGGTGCCCGGTCCGGTGGTCTTCAGTGCCAGCCACAGCTCCATGCGGACGTCCGGGTCGTCCAGGGAGCGGCCCAGGATCTCCTCGACCCGGCGCATCCGGTAGCGGAGGGTGTGGCGGTGGACGCCGAGGTCGGCGGCGGCCGCGTCCCATTGGCCGTGGCGGGAGAGCCAGGCGCGGAGCGAGGCGACCAGATCGCCGCGGCCCGTGGCGTCGTGTTCGTGCAGGGCGCGCAGCATGCCGTCGGCGAACGCCCTTACGGCGTCATCGGCGAGAAGCGGGAGGACCGAGCCCGCCGCCACCTGTTCGTGCTCGACGAGCACCCGGCCGCGGCGCCGCGCCACCGACAGCGCCTGCTCCGCCTGGCGGTAGGCGCCCCCGGCGGCGATGGGGCCGGCCGGGGCGGACAGTCCGATGACGAGGTCGTCACCCTGGTGCGCGGCGGCGCCGCGGTCGCGGGGGCGGGCCGCCGTACCGCGGCGGCTCTCGACCCCCTCGGCGTACTCGGCACACGCCGAGACCGCCGCCCCGCCGTCAGGGGCCAGCACGATGAGCCGCTCGCCGTCCGGGACGACGAGCACCGACTCGCCGGTGCGGGCCGCGGCCGACTCCATCGCGTCGGCGAGGGCGGCGAGGGGGGCGGTCCCGTCCGGCTCGCCCGCCCCCCTACCGGCGTCCGCGGGGTGCTCCGCCGGGGCCGCGTCCGCGGCGGCGGGCGCCGGGTGCTGCTGCTGGGCCGCGCCGCCGGGCGCCGCCTCGGCGACCAGCATCCGGAACGGGGCGTCGAGCAGCCCGCCGTACAGCCGCCCGGCGACCGCCCGCGCGTGATCCGGCTCGCCCGCCAGCAGCATCCGCAGTACGGCCGCGCCGAGCCGCTGCTCGGCCTCCTGGAGGGAGCGGGAACGCTCGGTGGTCAGGGTCAGCAGCGCCACCGCCGAATTCACGGCATAGCGCTCGGCGGTGCCCAGCGGCGCGCCCGTACCGACCGCGAGGACGCCGCGCGTACGGCGCCCGGTGCCCAGGGACTGGAGCTCGACCCGGTCCGCGGCGGCCGTGTCCTCGGCCGCGTCTCCGTCGCTTCCGCCGACCACGACGCTCGCGGGGGCGGGCCGGGCGCGCAGCCGCTCCACGTCGGCGGTGAGCCGGGCGGCGCGGCGGGCCGCCCAGTCGGGGGCGGCGGCGACCACGGAGCCGGAAACGTCGTAAAGCGCCGCCCAGCCGTCGAGGTGGACGGCGAGCCGGGCGAGCAGCGCGGCGGGCCCCTCGGCGCCGATGGCGGCGCGGGTCAGCTCGCGCTGCGCCTCGAAACCGGCGGTCACGGCCCGGTACTGATCGGCGGCTATCGCCGCGGAGACGGCCTTGCTGATCGCGATGAAGGGGGTGCGGCGCGGCACCCCGAGCAGCGGCAGCCCCTCCTCCTTGGCCGCCGCGACGAGCGCGGTCGGCACCTCGTCGTACTTGACGCCGATCGCGAAGCCGAGCCCGACGACGCCCGCGCCGGCCAGCCGCCGCACATAGCGGCTCATCTCGTCCGGGTCCTCGGCATTGAGCTGCATCGCCGTGATGAGGAGCAGTTCGCCGCCCTCCATATAGGGCACGGGGTCGGCGAGCTCGCTGACGTGTGCCCAGCGCACGGGCGTCTCCAGCCGGTCCTCGCCCGCGAGAACGGACAGCTTGAGCGCGGTGTGGTGGACGAGTGAGGCGAGCGTGGGAGGCATGGCACCTTCGATGCGAAATGCGACGACTTCACCGCCCCGTATGAACGGCTACTGCCGATTCTGCCTCAATGGACGAATCCGCGGATCGGCGCCGGATGTACGGGGCGGACGGGCGCCCCGTAATGACGCCGCGACCGGGGGCAGGGGGCCGGACCCGGCCGGGGAACCGGGGCCGTGTCCGGCCCCCTGCCCCCGGCTCAGCCGCGCAGATCCACCAGCACCGGCGGCCCGCCCTCACCCCGTACGGAGGTCACCGACAGCACCGCATGCCCGGCCGGAACCGAATGCGCCAGCTCCGACGCCGACCAGCGCTCCCGCTCCACCTTCCGTACGGTCACCGACTGGGTCGTCACCGCCTTGCCGGTCACCACCTTGCGGATGAAGTGCAGCACCTTGGTGAACGGCTCGTCCGAGACGATCTGCCGGTCGGTGACATCCCGCGTCTCGACCCACTCCGTGCCCCACACCTCCGCGAACCGCGCCCCGTCCCACGTCGTCACCCCGGCACACGCCATCCGGCAGCCCACCGCGCCGAGCAGCGCGCTGCGCAGCGCCTCGGGGACGTCGTCGAGGGTGCGGAGGGTCAGCACGGCGCCCGCGTGGGCGGAGCGCAGCCGCTGGATGCCGCGCAACGCCTCGGGGGTGACGGTGTGCGAGGCGTCGTCGAGGACCAGGCAGGCGAAGAGCGAACGGTCGGCGCGGCCCACGGCGCACTCGGTGAACTGCGCAAGGACGAGCCGCGCGAGCATCCGCGACGCCTCGGCATGGCCGCGCTCGGGCAGGTCGATACGGACCCGCAGCGGGTGTTCGAGGGCGCGGAGCGAGAACGGGCGGCGGTTGCCGGTGGTGTCGAAGAAATCGGCGAACGCGGGCCGGTCCAGCAGCGCGATCCGGTCCGCCAGCAGCGCACCCGCGTCCCCGGGCGAGCCGGACTGCCGTACGCGCGCCTCCAGCTCGCGCGCCTGCGCCCGCTCCCCGGCCGCCTCCAGCGCCTCGCGCAGCGCGCCGACGGCCGTCTTCGACCCGTCGAGCAGCTCACGCAGCTCCGGCACGGACGGAAAACGGCCATGGGCGGCGCGGTAGGGGCCGAGCAACTGGGCGAGCGCGGTCGCCGCCCGGCGGCTGTCCCCGCCGGGCAGCGAGGCGGCCAGGTCGCCGATCAGGGCCTCGGCCAGGATGCCGGCGGCCTCGTCGGGGTCGGTGGTGCCGCCGTAAAGATCGAAGTCGTACGCGGAGTCGGGGCGGCCGATCTTCACGACGACATCGAACGCCTCATCCCCCCCGAGTCCCGCCCCCGCCGCCCCCACGGCCACGACGGCGACCTGCCCGGCGAGCGCCTGCAGACACAGCGACTCCACGACGGGCCGCACCAGCCGCCCCGTCTTCCCCGAACCGGGCGGCCCCACGGCGAGCAGCGAGGTGCCGAGCACATCCGGGTCGAGGGCGAGGCCGACGCCGCGGTGCTGGTAGGGGTTGCGGAGGTCGTCGGCGGCGGTGCCGATACGGACCTGATGAGCGAGCAGGTCGTGCTGCGCCGTCCGGATGGGCAGATCGCGCGCGCCGGACGGGTGACCGTGCGAGGCGGCGCCATGGCGCAGCACGGTGTCGGTGAAGGCGGCGAGCGAGCCCCGCCCCGCCCGTACGGACTGCCAGGCGCGATCGATCCGGGCGTGGTCGACGTCGTTCATCGCCCCGGCCCGCGCCTCGGCCGCCAGCCGATCCGCCGCACTGTGCGCCCCCGCGACCCGCAACTGCGGCCACTCGACGGGATCGCCCTCAGCCCCCGCGACGGGCGCGGCCTCCGCGTCCGGCTCATCCCAGGCCCGCCGGAAGAGGGGCCCGACGTAGCGCCGCCAGGCTTCGCCCCAGTGGCCGACGCGGCTGAAGATCGCGGCGAGGAAGGCGAGAACGATGCCGATATAGATGCGCTGGGCCCACCAGCCTGCCTCTGTATTGCCTCCGCGCTCGTACCACGCATCGGGAGTCAGCAAGTACATCGGCCACAGCCAGTAGCCACCGAGGTACCCGTTCCAGAGCAGCGACCAGACCAGCCAGCCACAGAGCGCGGAGATCAGCGCGCCGCTGAGCAGACGGCGGCCAGGGATCCGGTCCGGTTCCTCCGGCGGCTTGGGCTTGTGCCCGTACGTCCACACCCCGGGCGCCGCCGTGGCGGCGCGCGGGACGCGCAGCCAGGCGACGAGGGACGGGCGCGCGGCAGGCCCGTGGGCCGCCCCGGGAACCGCGCCGGGCGCGATCGGGGGCGCGGTCGGCGGCATGGGCGGCAGCCCGGCGGGGGGCCTCGCGGCTGTCTCACCCGGAGCCGGGGCAGGCGGCCACCCCGACGTTGACGGGGCGGTCGCCGCAGGAGGCGTATGCATGCCGTTCGGGTGCCACAACTCGCCCGAGCCCTGCGATGACGCATCCGTCGCGAGCGGAGGCGAAGGGGGCCGCTCTGCTGACACTCGCGGGTGCGCCGATGGGTCCACCGGCCCGGACCCGCACTGCTGCGCGTCAATGGTCCCGGAGGGCTCCGCGGTTCGCGGCAGGACCCCAGGGCCCGGTGAGGGCGGGTTGGCCGGAGGTGGGGGTGGGATGGGGAGGGGTGGGGGCGGGTTGTGTTGTGTGCCGCGTGAGTCGAACGTGCCCTCGGTGTCCATGTGCTGCCCCTTGCCCCCTGACCGGCTGTGCCTGTGCTGTCGCGCCACCGCTCAATCTAGTGTTCCCGCCCGGGGAGTTCAGCGACCCGGGCGGGGCGGCCTGCCTCGGCATGCGCAACGGCGGGCCCCCGGCCGTATCCGCCCCGCTATGGCCGTCGCGGACAACGCAACACGCACACTGCTACCGAACGGAACATGCCTGATCCGCCACCCCGCCCCTAGCCTGCGATTAAGCGACCACATGACTTAGCGACCACATCCCCGTTCCCCCTCCGTTCTCACCCTGGAGCCCCTCATGACCGAACTGTCCGGAGGTCCGTCCCTCCCCCAGGAGCGCCGCGTCGTCACCGCGATTCCCGGCCCGAAGTCGCAGGAACTGCTCGCCCGTAAGACCGCGGCGGTCGCCGGTGGTGTCGGGAGCGTGCTGCCGGTCTTCACCGTGCGTGCGGGCGGCGGTGTGATCGAGGACGTGGACGGCAACTCGCTCATCGACTTCGGCTCCGGCATCGCCGTGACCTCCGTAGGCTCCAGCGCGGAGGCCGTGGTGCGCCGGGCGTCCGCGCAGCTGGCGGACTTCACGCACACCTGTTTCATGGTGACGCCGTACGAGGGCTATGTGGAGGTCTGCGAGGAGCTGGCGAGGCTGACGCCGGGCGATCACGCCAAGAAGTCGGCGCTCTTCAACTCGGGCGCCGAGGCGGTGGAGAACGCGGTGAAGGTCGCCCGCGCCTACACCAAGCGCAAGGCGGTCGTCGTCTTCGACCACGGCTACCACGGCCGGACCAACCTCACGATGGCGCTCACCGCCAAGAACATGCCGTACAAGCAGGGCTTCGGCCCGTTCGCGCCCGAGGTCTACCGCGTTCCGGTCGCCTACCCCTACCGCTGGCTGACCGGCCCGGAGAACTGCGCCCAGGAGGCCGCGGCCCAGGTCATCGAGACGATCAACAAGCAGATCGGGGCGGAGAACGTGGCCGCGATCATCATCGAGCCGATCCTCGGTGAGGGCGGCTTCATCGAGCCCGCCAAGGGCTTCCTGCCGAAGATCGTCGAGTTCGCCAAGGACAACGGCATCGTCTTCGTCGCGGACGAGATCCAGTCCGGCTTCTGCCGCACCGGCCAGTGGTTCGCGTGCGAGGACGAGGGCATCGTCCCGGACCTGATCACCACCGCCAAGGGCATCGCGGGCGGTCTGCCGCTCGCCGCCGTCACCGGCCGCGCCGAGATCATGGACGCGGCGCACGCCGGCGGGCTCGGCGGCACCTACGGCGGCAACCCGGTCGCGTGCGCGGCGGCGCTCGGTGCGATCGAGACGATGCGCGAGCTGGACCTCAACGCCAAGGCCAAGCGCATCGAGGAGGTCATGAAGGGCCGCCTCGGCGCGATGCAGGAGAAGTACGACATCATCGGCGACGTCCGCGGCCGCGGTGCGATGATCGCCGTCGAACTGGTGAAGTCCGGCACCAAGGACCCCAACCCCGAGGCCACAGCCGCCCTCGCCAAGGCCTGCCACTCCGCCGGCCTGGTGGTGCTCACCTGTGGAACCTACGGGAACGTGCTGCGTTTCCTGCCGCCGCTGGTGATCGGCGAGGACCTGCTGAACGAGGGTCTGGACATCATCGAGAGCGCCTTCGGCGAGCTGTGACTGTGGGTGATCGACGGGTGGCGTGAAGAAGATGTGCGGGGCCGATGACAGGTGGGTGATCGGCCTGTCGGGCAGGGCTTCGCTGCCGTACGGTCATTGCAGATGAGAGAAACACCCCGCCCGCAGGGGACTGCGGGCGATGCCGAGCCGGTGCTTCCCCAGCCCCGACCCGGCTGTGCCCTCGCGCACACCACCGGAGCCTCTGGCTCCGGATCTCCTCACCGATCGGATGGCCGCCCGCCCCAAACCCCCCGGGGCGCGCGGCACACCGGTCGCCACGGCGGCTCCGGAACCACCCCCCCTGTTCCGGGGCCGCCGATCGTCTTCCTGCCCGTGACGCTGCTGGCCCTGTTCGCGCTGTGCGCCTGGCAGATCGCCGCGGGCGGCCCACTGCGCTCGTTCGACGTACGGCTCGACCGCGCACTCGCCGGATCGGCCCTGCCCTCCCCCACCGCCGAGCTCTTCGCGGACCTCGGCAATACGGCGGCGGCGCTCCCTGTTCTCGTCCTGGCCCTCGCGTACGCCGCCTGGCGCGCCCGGCGCGCGGGGATGGCGCGCTGGTGGCCGGCGCCACTGGCGGCCGCGGTGGCGATGGCGGCGGTCCCGGCGCTGATCGCCCCCCTCAAGGCGATGATCGACCGTCCGGGGCCGCCCGGTCCGCTGGCGGACCAGAGCGGATTCTTCCCCTCCGGCCACGCCGCGACGGCCGCCGTCGCCTATGGCGCGGCCGTCCTTCTCCTCAGCCCGCTCCTGGGGCAACGCCTCCGGCGGCCGCTCCTTGTGGCCGTCGTGCTGCTGAACCTCTGCGTGGGCGCCGGGCTGGTGCGGCGCGGGTACCACTGGCCGCTGGATGTCGTCGCGAGCTGGTGTCTGTCCGGCTGTCTGCTGTGGGCGGTGGGGCTCCTGAGCCGGTTTGAGGCCAATCACCGGTTGGGGTCAAGCGCCGGCTGAGGTCAAGCGCCGACTGAGGTCAAGCGCCGGTTGACCTCGACCTTGGCTGAAGTACGACGCTGTCCTCACAGGCAGGCGCTCCAGGGACATCGAGTGGGCAGCGTGCCGGCGGTACAGGCGAAGGCGTTCAGCGGCCCGGCCTCAGCTGTCGAAGCCCAGCCCCGCCTTGTCCATGGCCTTCAGCCACAGATTGCGGCGGCCGCCGTTCTGGTCGGCACGCGTCATCGACCACTGGGTGATGCCGATGCCCGCCCACCGCACCGGCTCCGGCGGGAACGGCAGCGGTTTGCTGCGCACCATCTCCAGGCGCGTCCGCTCGGTCCGCTCACCGTCGAGCAGATCGAGCATCACCTCGGCGCCGAAGCGGGTCGCGCCGACGCCGAGGCCCGTATAGCCGAGGGCGTACGCCACCCGTCCGCCGTGTGCGCTGCCGAAGAAGGCGGAGAAGCGCGAGCAGGTGTCGATCGCGCCGCCCCACGCATGGCTGAAGCGCACGCCCTCCAGCTGCGGGAAGCAGCGGAAGAAGTGCTGGGCGAGGGTGCGGTAGGTGGCCGGGTGGTGGTCGTACTCGGCGCGCACCCGGCCGCCGTAGCGGTAGACGATGTCGTAGCCGCCCCACAGGATGCGCCGGTCGGCGGTGATCCGGAAGTAGTGGAAGTGGTTGGCCGTGTCGCTGAGCCCCTGCCGCCGCTTCCAGCCGATCGCGTCGAGCTGTTCCACGGTCAGCGGCTCGGTCATCAGCGCGTGGTCGTAGACGGGTGTGATGAACGGGCGTACGCGGCGCACCAGGGCGGGGAAGGCGTTGGTAGCCAGCGCCACCTGCCGGGCCCGCACCCGGCCGTAGGGCGTACGGACCGTCATCCCGGAGGATCCGGATCCGGCGCTCGCCAGCTGTTCGGCCGGGGTGTGCTCGTAGATCCGTACGCCCAGGTCGGCGCAGGCCCGCTTGAGGCCCCAGGCGAGCTTGGCGGGGTGCAGCATCGCCACGCCCCTGCGGTCCCACAGCCCGGCGAGGAAGGTGGGCGAGTCGACCTCGGCGCGCACCGCGTCGCGGTCGAGGAACTCCTGCTCCGCGACGCCGAGCGCGGCGGCCAGTTCCGCGGTCTCGCGCAACTCCTCGACCTGGTGCGGCGCGGTCGCCACATCGATCTCGCCGGTGCGCTCGAAGTCGCAGTCGATGGCGTAGCGGGCGACGGCGGCTTCGATCTCGTCCAGGTTGTGGTGGCCGAGCCGCTCCAGTTCGGCCTGTTCGGCGGGCCAGCGGGCCGCGCCGTTGCCGAGGCCGTGGGTGAGGGAGGCGGCACAGAAGCCGCCGTTGCGCCCGGAGGCGGCCCAGCCGGCCTCCTGGCCCTCGATCAGGACCACATCGCGGGCGGGGTCGCGCTCCTTGGCGATGAGGGCGGTCCACAGTCCGCTGTAGCCGCCGCCGACGACGAGCAGATCGCAGTGCTCGTCCCCGACGAGGGCGGGGTGGGGGCGGGGCCTGCCGGGGTCATCCAGCCAGTAGGGCGTGTACGCGGCGTCGGCCAGGGCTTCCAGTGCGGATGGTCGGGGGGCGCTGTCGCCCCCGGGAGAGCGCGTCATGGCGTCTGCGGCCATGGTTCTCAGCTCCTCTTGCGGCGGGCGCCGGCCAGTTGGCCGACGAGAACGCACAGCACCGCGATGGCGAACATCGCCGTTCCGATCACATTGATCTGGACCGGGGTGCCGCGCTGCGCGGATCCCCACACGAACATGGGGAAGGTCACGGTCGATCCGGCGTTGAAGTTGGTGATGATGAAGTCGTCGAAGGAGAGCGCGAAAGACAGCAGCGCGCCCGCGGCGATACCGGGTGCGGCGATCGGCAGGGTGACGCGCAGGAAGGTCTGCGCCGGGGAGGCGTAGAGGTCCTGGGCGGCCTGTTCGAGCCGGGGGTCCATGCTCATCACGCGCGCCTTGACGGCCGTCACGACGAAGCTCAGGCAGAACATGATGTGGGCGATGAGGATCGTCCAGAAGCCGAAGTCGACGCCCATATTGAGGAAGAGGGTGGCGAGCGAGGCGGCCATGACGACCTCGGGCATCGCCATCGGCAGGAAGATCAGGCTGTTGACGGCGGGGCGCGCCCGGAAGCGGTAGCGGGCCAGCGCGAAGGCGATCATCGTGCCGAGGACGGTCGCTCCGATCGTCGCCCACAGCGCGATCTGGAGGCTCAGCGAGAGCGAGCCGCACAGGTCGGCCACGCCGCACGGGTCGGTCCAGGCGTCGGTGGAGAACCGCTGCCACGCGTAGTTGAACCGGCCGTTGGGCTTGTTGAAGGAGAAGACCAGGACGACGACGTTGGGCAGGATCAGATACGCGAGGGTGCCGAGCCCCGCGATGACCACCAGGTTCCGCCGTATCCAGCGCGTCAGAGCCATCAGACCAGATCCTCCGTCCCGGATTTGCGGATGTAGACGGTGACCATCGTGAGGATCGCCGCCATGAGGATGAAGGAGAGCGCCGCGGCCGTCGGATAGTCGAGTACCCGGAGGAACTGCGACTGGATGACATTGCCGACCATCTTCTGGTCGGTGGAGCCGAGCAGCTCGGCGTTGATGTAGTCGCCCGCGGCGGGGATGAAGGTGAGCAGGGTGCCCGCGACGACGCCCGGCATGGACAGCGGGAAGGTCACCTTGCGGAAGGTGGTGAAGGGGCGGGCGTAGAGGTCCCCGGCCGCCTCGTGCAGCCGGCCGTCGATGCGCTCCAGGGAGCTGTAGAGCGGCAGGACCATGAAGGGCAGGAAGTTGTACGTCAGCCCGCAGACCACCGCGAGCGGCGTGGCCAGCACCCGCTGCCCCTCGGTGATCCCCAGTCCGCTCGTCACATCCAGGATGTGCAGGGAGCTCAGCGCGCCCACCACCGGGCCGCTGTCCGCCAGGATCGTCTTCCAGGCGAGCGTGCGGATCAGAAAGCTGGTGAAGAACGGCGCGATGACCAGGACCATCACCAGATTGCGCCAGCGGCCCGCGCGGAAGGCGATGAGATACGCGAGCGGATAGCCGAGCAGCAGACACAGCACGGTGGCGGTCGCGGCGTACAGCACCGAGCGCAGGAACTGCGGGTAGTACTCGCTCAGCGCGGCCCAGTAGGTCTGGAAGTGCCAGGTGACCTTGAAGCCCTCTTCGAGGGAGCCGGTCTGGACGGACGTCGACGCCTGGTAGACGAGCGGCGCGGCGAAGAAGATCAGCAGCCAGAGGATGCCGGGGAGCAGCAGCCAGTAGGGCACCAGCCGCTTGCGGACGGCGGTCTTACGGACGGCGGCCTGCTGTTCGGGCCCGGCCGCCGGGGGCGCCTCAGGAGTGACCGTCGTTGTCACGCCGCCTCCTCGTCCAGCTCCGTGCCCGCGTCGATGTCCTGCGCCGCGTCGAGGCCGAAGGTGTGGGCCGGGTTCCAGTGCAGGACGACCTCGGCGCCGGGCAGGAGCCGGGCGTCGCGTTCGATGTTCTGCTCATAGACGGCGATCTCGGGGCAGTCGGGGGTCTGGACGACATACTGCGTGGAGACGCCGATGAAGCTGGAGTCCAGGATCCGGCCGGTGATCCGGTTGCGCCCCTCGGGGACGGTGCCGGCGTCCTCGGCATGGGCCAGGGAGATCTTCTCGGGGCGCACTCCGACCAGCACCTTCCCGCCCGGGCGGGCGGGCGCGCTGCATCGCTCCGCGGGCAGCGCGAGCCGGCCGCCGGCGGCGGTGAGGACGAGCTCGCCGCCGCTCTTGTCGGTGATCTCGGCCTCGATGAGGTTGGAGGTGCCGAGGAAGTTGGCGACGAAGGTGGTGCCGGGGTTCTCGTACAGCTCGGCCGGGGCGCCCTGCTGCTCGACCCGGCCGCCGTTCATCACCGCGACCGTGTCGGCCATGGTCATGGCCTCCTCCTGGTCGTGGGTGACGTGGACGAAGGTGATGCCGACCTCGGTCTGGATGCGCTTGAGTTCGAGCTGCATCTGGCGGCGGAGCTTGAGGTCGAGCGCGCCCAGCGGCTCGTCGAGGAGCAGCACCTGGGGGTGGTTGATCAGGGCCCGGGCGACGGCGACGCGCTGCTGCTGGCCGCCGGAGAGCTGCTGGGGCTTGCGGCGGGCGAAGTCGCCGAGCTGGACGAGTTCCAGCATCTCGTCGACCTGCTTCTTCACCGACTTGACGCCGCGTCGGCGCAGCCCGAAGGCGACGTTCTCGTAGATGTCGAGATGCGGGAAGAGCGCATAGTTCTGGAAGACGGTGTTGACGGGCCGCTTGTACGGCGGGAGGTCGGTGACGTCGTTCCCGGCGAGCCGGACGGTGCCGGTGGTCGGCTCCTCCAGGCCCGCGATCATGCGCAGGGTGGTGGTCTTGCCGCAGCCGGAGGCGCCGAGCAGGGCGAAGAAGGAGCCGGCGGGTATGTGGAGGTCGAGCGGGTGGACGGCGGTGAAGGACCCGTAGGTCTTGCTGATCCCGGAGAGGCGGACGTCGCCGCCGGAGGTGGGCTGGGTCATGGGCGTGCGCTTCCTTGGTTTGTCAGGCGCCGGTGAGCTTGGCGAACTTGTCCTCGAATGCCGTCTCTTCCTTGCTCGACAGCGTGCGGAAGGCGTGGGACTTGGCGGCCATCTCCTCGTCCGGGAGGATCAGCGGATTGTCCGCCAGCTTCTTGTCGATCTTCGCGAGTTCATCGCGTACGCCGTCGACCGGGCACACATAGTTGATGTAGGCGGCGATCTTCGCGGCGACCTTGGGCTCGTAGAAGTAGTCGATGAGCCGTTCGGCGTTCTTCTTGTGGCGCGCCTTGTTGGGGATCAGGAGGTTGTCGGTGGCGGTCATATAGCCGGCGTCCGGGATGGCGAACTCGATCTCGGAGTTGTCCGCCTGAAGCTGGATGAGGTCGCCGGCCCAGGCCAGACACGCGGCGAGATCGCCCTTGGTGAGGTCGCCGGTGTAGTCGTTGCCGGTGAAGCGGCGGATCTGGCCGCGGTCGGAGGCCTTCTGGATCCGGGCGATCGCGGCGTCGTACTCGTCGGCGGTGACGTCCTCGGGGCGCTTGCCCATGTCGAGAAGGGTCATCCCGATGGTGTCGCGCATCTCGGTGAGCATGCCGACCCGGCCCTTGAGCTTGGGGTCGTCGAGGAGCTGGGAGACGGAGGTGACCTTACGGCCGCCGGTCGCCTTCTTGTTGTACGCGATGACGGCGGGGATGCCGGTCCAGGTGTAGGAGTGGGCGCGGCCCGGATCCCAGTCGGGGTTGCGGAATCCTTGTCCCAGGTTGGCGTACGCGTGCGGCAGATTGGCCGCGTCCAGCGTCTGCGTCCAGCCGAGCCGGATCATCCGGGCGGCCAGCCAGTCGGTGACGCAGATGAGATCACGGCCGGTGTCCTGGCCCGCGGCCAGCTGCGGCTTGATCTTCCCGAAGAACTCGACATTGTCGTTGATGTCCTCGGTGTACTTCACCTTGATGCCGGTGCGGCGCTGGAATTCCTCGAGGGTCGGATGGTGATTGCCCTTGGAGACATCCATGTACTCCGTCCAGTTGGAGAAGTTGACCCTCTTCTCCTCCGCGGAGTGGTCATCGGACGCGTTGTCCGCCTCGCTACGCCCCGCGGGCGGGATCCCGCAGCCGCCGAGCGCCCCGAGCCCGCCGACGGTCAGCGCCCCGGCGCCGCCCGCGCGCAGCAGCGAGCGGCGGGTGAGCGCCATACGGCCGTTCGTCATGGAGCGCCGCATCGCGGCGAGCTGCGGTGAGGACAGGCTCTCGGGCTCGTGCTGTGCTTCCATAAGCTGTGCCTTTCGAGGGTGTCGGCCGGTCTCAGCCGGTCCCGGCCACGCGAAGTGGCCGCACATTCAGGTCTGTCGGTCCCCGAAGACCGTGCGGTGCCAGTCCTTGCGGACCACCGCGGTGTTGTCGAACATCACATGCTTGACCTGCGTGTACTCCTCGAAGGAGTACGCCGACATGTCCTTGCCGAAGCCGGAGGCCCGCATACCGCCGTGCGGCATCTCGCTGATGATCGGGATGTGGTCGTTGATCCAGACGCAGCCCGCCTTGATCTCGCGGGAGGCGCGGTTGGCCCGGTAGACATCGCGGCTCCAGGCGGAGGCGGCGAGCCCGTAGGGCGTGTCGTTGGCGAGCGCGATGCCCTCGTCGTCGCTGTCGAAGGGGAGGACGACGAGGACCGGGCCGAAGATCTCGGACTGGACGATCTCGCTGTCCTGGGCCGCGCCGGTGACGAGGGTGGGCCGGTAGTACGCGCCCCTGGCGAGGTCACCGCCCGGAGCCGTGCCGCCGGTGACGACGGTCGCGTAGCCGCGGGCCCGCTCCACGATGTCAGCGACGCGGTCGCGCTGCGTGTGCGAGACCAGCGGGCCGAGGTCGGTGTGCGGGTCGAAGGGGTCGCCGAGCCGTACGGACGCCATCAGATCGGCGACGGCGGCAACGAACGCGTCGTACAGCGGACGCTGGACATAGGCGCGGGTGGCCGCGGTGCAGTCCTGCCCGGTGTTGATCAGCGCGCCCGCGACGGCACCGTGCGCGGCGGCTTCGAGGTCCGCGTCGTCGAAGACGACGAAGGGCGCCTTGCCGCCGAGTTCGAGATGGAGCCGCTTGACGGTGGAGATGGCGAGCTCGGCGACGCGCTTGCCGACCGCCGTTGATCCGGTGAAGGAGGTCATGGCCACGCCGGGGTGGGCGACCAGCCGCTCACCCGCGTCCGGACCGGTGCCGCTCACCACGTTGACGACACCGTCCGGGATGCCCGCTTCCGTGGCCGCCTGAGCGAACATCAGCGAGGTCAGGGGCGTCAGCTCGGCGGGCTTCAGCACGATGGTGTTGCCTGCGGCGATGGCCGGGAGGACCTTCCACGCCGCCATCTGCAGGGGGTAGTTCCAGGGGGCGATGGAGCCGATGACGCCGATGGGTTCACGGCGGACGTAGGAGGTGTGGTCGCCGCTGTACTCGGCGGCCGCCCTGCCCTCCAGATGGCGGGCGGCGCCCGCGAAGAAGGCGGTGTTGTCGATCGAGCCGGGCACATCGAACTCGGTGGAGAGCTTGATGGGCTTGCCGCACTGCAGCGACTCGGCGTACGCGAGCTCGTCCGCCCGCTCGGTGAGGGCGGCGGCGAAGCGGTGCAGCGCGTCGGAGCGCTCACCGGGGGTGGCACCCGCCCACTCGGGGAAGGCCGCCTCGGCGGCGGCGACGGCGGTGTCGACGTCGTCCGGACCGGCGAGCCGGTAGTTGTACACCTGCTCGCCGGTGGCCGGGTCGACGACCGTATGCGTACCGCCCGAACCGCCCTGGCGCAGACGGCCCGCGATGTACTGCGCACCGTCGGCGAACCGCCCCGTCACATCGAACCGCTGATCCATCGCGTGCTCTCCTCCGCCGGTCCGCCCCGAGGGGGCGCGGCGTAGCTCCAACCGGAATCGAAGGCCGATCCTGACAGAGAGCCTTCACTTCAACAAGGGATTCCGTTGTTGCTTTTTGGTTTCGCGACGGATTCAGTGATCAGCGCGGGTGCCGACGTCACCGTTCCGGGCTAGAACACGGAGTCGATCGCGGACTCCAGCGCCGCGAGGTAGATCATCGGGATGACCATGCCGACGATGCCGCAGACCAGACCGGCGGTCGCCGAGCCCGCGTTGCCCGCCTCGCCCCGGTTCGCCTTTCCCCGGCCGAGGGCGCCGAAGATGATCGCGAGGATCCCGAGAATGATCGCGAAGACCCACAGAAAGTAGGTGATTCCGCAGACCAGGCCGATGATGCCGCAGACCAGCGCGGCCGTGCCCATGCCATTGCTCTGCTGCACGGGCATCCCCGGCGCCCCCGGGTAGACGGGCGGCGCGGCGGGGTAGCCGGCGCCGGGGTACTGCGGCGGCTGGGCCGGGGGCTGGGCCGGCGGCGTGGGAGCGGCGTACGGGTTGGCGGGATAGGGCTCGTGCGGGTCCTGCTGTGGGCCGGGCATGTTGGTGGACATGGATGGTCTCCCCTCCTGATGAATGTCGGGCAATGTTATGGGCATGACTCGTCCCTGGTCAGCCCAGTTGCCCAGGTTGGTGGCGCTGTCGGTGGCCGGTGCGAGAATCCCGGGCATGGAGACGAACGGGGTGGCGGGATCGGTTTCGGCGGACGGCGGTCCCCGGTCGGTCGAGGAGCTGGTCGATCGGGCGGCGCGCGGTGAGCGGCCGAAGTACGTCTGGTTCTGGGGCCACCGGCCACGGCGGGACGGAAGCGTGGGCCCGGGATGCTTCAGCCAGTGGTGGCCCGCGCCGTTCGCGGTGGACGGTGTCACGTACCCGACGGCGGAGCACTGGATGATGGCCGGGAAGGCGCGGCTGTTCGGCGACGCGGACGCCGAGCGGCGGGCGATCGACGCCTCGCATCCCAAGGAGGCCAAGGACGCGGGCCGCTCGGTGCGCGGTTTCGACGAGGAGATCTGGCGGCAGCGCCGCTTCGGGCTCGTGGTCGAGGGCAGTGTGCGGAAGTTCGGGCAGCATCCGTCGCTGCGCGACTATCTACTGGGGACGGGGTCACGGGTGCTGGTCGAGGCCAGTCCGGTGGACCGGGTGTGGGGCATCGGTCTCGCGGCGGACGACGAGCGGGCGGCGGATCCGGCCCGCTGGCGCGGGCTCAATCTGCTGGGCTTCGCGCTGATGGAGGCCCGTCAGCGGCTCATGGCGGAGGGCGGGAGCACCAGCACGGCCGAGACCTCGGCATAGCCGGTATCGCCGCTTTTGTCAGCGTCGTCGTCTGCGGCGGCGATATACACAAAGATCATGACCACGCTCGCCACGACGGCGATCGCCCCGAGGATCACCCCGGCGAGAGCCGATCCCCCGTTGGTCGCCTCGCCGCTCGTCGCCTTGGCGCGGCCGAGCACACCGAAGATGATCGCGAGCACGCCGAGGACGATGCCGAAGACGATGGAGGCGAAGAAGACCAGGCCGATGATCCCGAGCACCAGGGCGGCCGTGCCGTTGCCGTTGTTGGGGAGGTAGGAACCGCCCTGCCAGCCCGCGCCGTAGGCGGCGCCGGGGTGAGTCGTGCCCGGGTAGGCCGTGTTCGCGTAGCCGTAGCCGGGATGGGGATAGCCGGGGTAGCCGTAGCCCGGACCGCCGGGCGCGGCGCCGTACGGGGCCTGCGGGTGGGGCGGCTGCTGTCCGTACCCGGGCTGCCCGTATCCGGTCGCGCCGTACGGGGCGCCCGGGTAGGCGGGGTAGGCGCTGGGGGTGCCGGGGCCGGTCGGCGCGGGCGGCGGCGGGGGCACCGCGCCCGGCGGGGTCACGGAGCGCGGCGGGTGCGGGGCGCTCGGCGCGGGCGGCGGGGGCGGCACACGCGGCGTGCCGGGATGGGAGGTGAGCGTCGGCTGCTCGGCCACCGAGGGCCGGGGCGCCGGCTTGTCCAGCGGGGTCCGCTGCGGCGGCGGAGCCCATGGATCGCGGTCCCGCGGTTCCGGCCGTCGTGGCTGCTGATCCGATGGCCGCGGCTGATCCTGCTGGTCGGACTGGTCGTGCTCGTCTGCCATGTATCTCCCCCACTGAGATGTCCGCCCATGCTACGGCCTGTGCCCACTCGCTCGCGGCCACACAATTACGATGACCGGAGCCCGCCGCCGGCGGCCGTCTCCCGGAGGTTCCGTTGACCGATCTCACCGCCTTCATCGCCGGACTGCCCAAGGCGGAACTCCATGTCCACCACGTGGGATCCGCGTCCCCGCGCATCGTGGCCGAGCTCGCCGCCCGCCACCCGGACTCCAAGGTGCCCACCGATCCCGAGGCCCTGGTCGACTACTTCGTCTTCCGGGACTTCGCGCACTTCATCGACGTCTATCTCTCCGTGGTGGATCTGATCCGCGACGCCGACGACGTACGGCTGCTGACCTACGAGGTCGCCCGCGACATGGCCCGGCAGAACATCCGCTACGCCGAGCTGACCGTCACCCCCTACAGCTCGACGCGGCGCGGCATCCCGGACACCGCCTTCGTCGAGGCGATCGAGGACGCCCGCAAGGCCGCCGAGGCGGAGTTCGGCACCGTGCTGCGCTGGTGCTTCGACATCCCCGGCGAGGCCGGTCTGCAGGCCGCCGAGGAGACCGCCCGGATCGCCTGCGACCTGCGTCCCGAGGGTCTGGTCGGGTTCGGCCTCGGCGGGCCGGAGATAGGCGTGCCGCGTCCGCAGTTCAAGCCGTACTTCGACCGTGCCATCGCCGCCGGGCTGCGCAGCGTGCCGCACGCGGGCGAGACCACCGGACCGCAGACGATCTGGGACGCCCTCACCGAGCTGCGCGCGGAGCGCATCGGCCATGGCACCAGCGCCGTC
The DNA here is from genome assembly GCF_040606675.1 of Streptomyces sp. NPDC005393. NCBI lineage: Bacteria > Bacillati > Actinomycetota > Actinomycetes > Kitasatosporales > Streptomycetaceae > Streptomyces > Streptomyces sp. NPDC005393. Next base: position 29,996 of record NZ_JBEXFG010000022.1, read on the forward strand.
CAGGACCCGAAACTGCTCGCCCATCTCGCGGAGCACCGCATTCCGCTGGAGGTCTGCCCGACCTCCAACATCGCCACGCGCGCGGTCGCCACCCTCGACGAGCACCCGCTCCGGCAGATGGTCGAGGCCGGGGTGTTCGTCACGATCAACAGCGACGACCCGCCGATGTTCGGCACCGACCTCAACACGGAGTACGCGGTGGCGGCCCGGCTGCTGGACCTGGACGCGGCGGGCGTCGCGGCCCTCGCCAAGAACGCCGTCGAGGCGTCCTTCCTGGACGCGCCGGGCAAGGCACGGCTGGCGGCGGAGATCGACGCCTATACGGCGGTCGCGGGCCGATGACGGCACTCGGCCCGGTGTGCGTCCCGGTCGGCCACCGCGGCGACCCGTATGCGTGCCGCGAGAACACCCTGGCATCGGTCCGCTCGGCGGTCCGTGCCGGGGCCGGCGCGGTCGAGATCGACGTACGGCTGACGCGGGACGGCGTCCCGGTCCTGCTCCACGACGCCACCCTCAAGAGGCTGTGGGGGCACGACCGGCCGCTGGCGGCGCTGACCGCCGACGAGCTGCGGCGGCTGACCGACGGAGGCGTCCCGACCCTGCGCTCCGCCCTCGCCGCGGTCGACTCGACCCGGCTGCTCATCGACCTCCCGGACGCGTCGGCCGTGCCCGCGGCCGTCGCCGAGGTGCGGGAGAGCGGGGCCGCCGACCGGGTCTACTACTGCGGTGAGCCGGCCGCCCTGCACGCCGTACGCCGCGCCGACCCGGCCGCCGAGATCGCGCTGACCTGGACCACCCTGGCCCCGCCGCGTCCGACCCTGCTGGCCGCGCTGCGTCCCCGATGGCTCAACCACCGCTTCGGGCTGGTGTCGCCGGAGCTGGTGGAGCGCAACCACGCCGACGGCCTGCTGGTCTCCGTCTGGACCCCCGACACCCGCCGGTCGATGTCCCGGTTGCTGCGCGCGGGCGTCGACTCGATCACCACCAACCGCGTCGGCACCCTGTGCGCCCTGCTCAGCCGCCGCTGAGCGCACCGCGCCGCCGGACCACCCCTCGGCCCCCTGGCCGGGCGCCATGTCGCCGGGCACGTCACCGCTCGGCCCGTCCGACGCACCGGCCCCCGGCGCGGGGTCGAGCGAGAGCTTCGTACAGCCCGCGTTTCCGGTCCGGTTGACGCCCACATCGCGGTGGCCGTTGCTGTACTTACCGACGCCGAGGATGCAGTCGCCGTACGGGACGAGCGCGTCGAGCCCGTGCTCGCCACCGCCGTCCTTGGTCACCGCCGGGTACTGCATCGCACCGGGGCAGTGCCTGAAGCCCAGCTCCGACGGATCCGCGCCGCCGCCCGCCTTCTGATCGCCGCAGCCCGCGACGGCCGGCAGCAGCGCGGCGGCGGCCGCGGCACGCACCGTTCCGGATTTCCCCCACTTGGTCTTGACAGTGGATCCTGTCATGACCTCATGGAGATCAACCCAGCGATGTCATCACATGCTTGATGCGCGTGTAGTCCTCGAATCCGTACGCCGACAGGTCCTTGCCGTAGCCGGACTTCTTGAAGCCGCCGTGCGGCATCTCGGCGACCAGCGGGATATGGGTGTTGATCCACACACAGCCGAACTCCAGGGCCTTGGACATCCGCATCGCGCGGGCATGGTCCTTGGTCCACACCGACGACGCCAGCGCGTACTCCACGCCGTTGGCGTACGAGACCGCCTGCGCCTCGTCCGAGAAGGACTGGACGGTGATGACCGGGCCGAACACCTCCCGCTGGATGATCTCGTCGTCCTGCTTGAGCCCGGAGACGACGGTGGGCGCGTAGAAGAAGCCCTTGTCGCCGACCCGGTGGCCGCCCGCCTCGACCTTGGCGTGCGCGGGCAGCCGCTCGATGAAGCCGCTGACCTGGGCCAGCTGGTTGGCGTTGTTGAGCGGCCCGAAGAGCACGTCCTCGTCGTCCGGGTGGCCGGTCTTGGTGTCCGCGGCGGCCTTGGCCAGCGCGGTCACGAACTCGTCGTGGATCGACTCGTGGACCAGCACACGGGTGGCCGCCGTACAGTCCTGGCCCGCGTTGAAGAAGCCCGCGACCGAGATGTCCTCGACCGCCTTGGCGATGTCGCTGTCCTCGAAGACCACGACCGGCGCCTTGCCGCCGAGCTCCAGGTGCACCCGCTTGAGGTCCTTCGAGGCGCTCTCGGCGACCTGCATACCGGCGCGCACCGACCCGGTGATGGACGCCATGGCCGGCACCGAGTGCTCGACCATCAGCCGGCCCGTCTCGCGGTCGCCGCAGATGACGTTGAAGACGCCCTGCGGATGGCCCAGTTCCGCCAGCACCCCGCCGATGATCTCGGCGATCAGCACGGTGGAGGCGGGGGTGGTGTCCGAGGGCTTGATGACGACCGTATTACCGGCCGCCAGAGCCGGCGCGAACTTCCATACGGCCATCATCATCGGGTAGTTCCACGGCGCGACCTGCGCGCAGACCCCGATCGGCTCACGCCGGACGATGGAGGTCAGCCCCTCCATGTACTCGCCGGCCGAGCGGCCCTCCAGCATCCGCGCCGCGCCCGCGAAGAAGCGGATCTGGTCGATCATCGGCGGGATCTCCTCGTCCCGCGTGAGCCCGATCGGCTTGCCGGTGTTCTCGGACTCGGCGGCGATCAGCTCCTCCGCCCGCGCCTCGAAGGCGTCGGCGATCTTCAGCAGTACCTTCTGCCGCTCGCCCGGCACGAGATCGCGCCAGGCGGGGAAGGCGGCCTCGGCGGCGGCCATCGCCGCGTCCACGTCCGCCGGGCCCGAGAGCGGCGCCGTGGCGTAGGGCTCGCCCGTGGCCGGGTTGACCACCTCTGTGGTCCGCCCGTCCGTGGCGTCCCGGAACTCTCCGTCGATGTAGTTGCGCAGACGACGCAGTTCGGTGGTCACGTGCCACCCCTCCTGTCAGCTGTCCGATGGGTGAGACACCCACACTAGTCGCCGGGATGACGCTTTCAACATACCCGCCACACCAGAACGACGGAATCAGTGATTTCTTGATGCCATAACAACGAAATTCATCGATCAAGGGTTGCGAGACGGCCGAGGCTCGTGCACAGTGAGGGTCGTGGCCACACCTGACAAGAACGGCACGCAGTCCCTCGACTCCGTATCCCTGGCGATCATCGAGCAGCTCCAGGAGGACGGTCGCCGGCCGTACGCCGCCATCGGAAAGGCCGTGGGGCTCTCCGAGGCGGCCGTGCGGCAGCGCGTGCAGAAGCTGCTCGACCAGGGCGTGATGCAGATCGTCGCCGTCACCGATCCTCTCACCGTGGGGTTCCGGCGTCAGGCGATGGTCGGTATCTACGTGGACGGCGATCTCGACCCGGTGGCGGACGCGCTGACCGGCATGGACGAGGTCGAGTACGTGGTCGTCACCGCGGGCTCGTTCGATCTCCTCATCGAGATCGTCTGCGAGGACGACGACCACCTCCTTGAAACGATCAACAAGCGGATCCGCACGCTGCCCGGCGTGCGCTCCACCGAGAGCTTCGTCTACCTCAAGCTCCGGAAGCAGACCTATACCTGGGGAACGAGATAGCAATGAGCGCCGACCTCTCCAAGACGGCGTACGACCACCTGTGGATGCACTTCACCCGCATGGCGTCGTACGAGAACTCCCCCGTGCCGACGATCGTGCGCGGCGAGGGCACGTACATCTACGACGACAAGGGCAAGCGCTATATCGACGGCCTCGCCGGGCTGTTCGTGGTCAACGCCGGCCACGGGCGCGTCGAGCTGGCCGAGGCCGCCTACAAGCAGGCCCAGGAGCTCGCCTTCTTCCCGGTGTGGAGCTACGCCCACCCCAAGGCCGTCGAGCTCGCCGAACGGCTCGCGGGCTACGCGCCCGGCGACCTCAACAAGGTCTTCTTCACCACGGGCGGCGGCGAGGCGGTCGAGACCGCCTGGAAGCTGGCCAAGCAGTACTTCAAGCTCACCGGCAAGCCCACCAAGTACAAGGTGATATCCCGGGCGGTGGCCTACCACGGCACCCCGCAGGGCGCCCTGTCGATCACCGGGCTGCCGGCGCTGAAGGCCCCGTTCGAGCCGCTGGTCCCCGGCGCCCACAAGGTGCCGAACACCAATATCTACCGGGCGCCGATCTTCGGTGACGACCCGGAGGCGTTCGGCCGCTGGTGCGCCGACCAGATCGAGCAGCAGATCCTCTTCGAGGGTCCGGACACCGTGGCCGCGGTCTTCCTGGAGCCCGTGCAGAACGCGGGCGGCTGCTTCCCGCCGCCGCCCGGGTACTTCCAGCGCGTCCGCGAGATCTGCGACCAGTACGACGTGCTGCTCGTCTCGGACGAGGTCATCTGCGCCTTCGGGCGGCTGGGCACGGTCTTCGCGTGCGACAAGTTCGACTACGTCCCGGACATGATCACCTGCGCCAAGGGCATGACCTCGGGTTACTCCCCGATCGGCGCGTGCATCATCTCCGACCGGCTCGCCGAGCCCTTCTACCGGGGGGACAACACCTTCCTCCACGGCTACACCTTCGGAGGCCATCCGGTCTCGGCCGCGGTGGGCCTCGCCAACCTCGACATCTTCGAGCGCGAGGGCCTCAACCAGCATGTGCTGGACAACGAGGGCGCGTTCCGCTCCACGCTGGAGCGGCTGCACGATCTGCCGATCGTCGGCGATGTCCGGGGGAATGGTTTCTTCTACGGCATCGAGCTGGTGAAGGACAAGACCACCAAGGAGTCCTTCAACGACGAGGAGACCGAGCGGATCCTGTACGGCTTCCTCTCCAAGGCGCTGTACGAGAACGGGCTGTACTGCCGGGCCGACGACCGCGGCGACCCGGTCGTCCAGCTGGCGCCGCCGCTGATCGCCGACCAGTCGGTGTTCGACGAGATCGAGCAGGTGCTGCGGGGCGTGCTGACGGAGGCGTGGACCAAGCTCTGACGGTCACCGCCACTTGAGGGCGAACCACAGCTCCATCCGGACGTCCGCGTCGCTCAGGTCCACCTCCAGCAGGGCCTCGGCGCGGGCGATCCGCTGACGGACCGTATTGCGGTGGATCTCCAGCGCCACCGCCGTACGGTCCCAGCTGCCGTGCAGCGACAGCCATACCCGCACCGTCTCCAGCAGCGCCGGTGCGCCGTCGAGCGGGGCGAGCAGGGCCCGGCCGAGCGCCCCCGCCTCGGCCGGGTCGACGAGCGAGGCGACCCCGTCGGCCCGGTCCGGGCCGTGCCGCACCAGGGGCACCCGCCCGGCGACCGCCCGCCGCAGCGCACGGGCCGCGTCGGCGCCGCCGTGCGCGAGCTCGGCCGCCGGTACGGGCGCCCCGGCGCCCAGCGTCCAGCCGGGCTGTGCCCGCACCTCCGCCTCGCCGGGCAGCAGGGCGGACACCTCGTCCCCGTCGAGGTCGACCAACGGCGTTCCGAGCCCGGCCGCGAGCGCCGCTGTGGCCAGCAGTCCGTCGTCCCGGGCACGGCCGCGCCGCCGTCCGCGTACCACGGTCCACAGCCCGGGGTCCTTCCCGTCGGCGGGCTCCGCCGTCCCGGGGCGCGGCAGCGAGCGGCGGAGCGCCCCGGCCACCTCGGCCGGTTCGGCGCCGAGCAGCAGCCGCACCAGGGCCGCCGTGCGCTCGGTCCCGGCGGTGGCCGTCCGCCGTCCGGTGAGCAGTGAGAGCAGCACCACGGCCACCCCCACGATCGCCCCGTCCGCCCCGTCGCGCCGCGGGGCGCAGACGCCGAGCGCGAGCCGCCGGTCCCCCGGCCCCGCCTGGCCGCCCAGCCCGTATGCGGTCAGATGCAGCCGCTCGCCCGACGGGCCTCCCGCCGTGCCCGCCGCCGAGGACGGCCCCGAGCGCAGCCGCGCGGCCAGCGAGCCGAGCGCCGCACGGACCTTCTCCGGCGGGCGCGGCCCCGCGGCCGACAGCTGCTCGCCATCCGGTCCGTAGAGCACCGCCCACGCGCCGAGGTGCCGGCCCAGCTGACGCAGGACGGCCGGTACGGGGTGGGGGCGGGCGGCGGCCGTCGCGAGCGACTGCTGCGCCTCGGTGATCCGCCGCAGCTCATGGTGGCGGCGCTCGGCCATCGCGTCCCATACGGCGCTCGCGACGGCCGTGAACGTCGTCTGTCGCGGCACCTCCACCAACGGCAGCCCGTGCCGGTCGCACGCCTCGACCAGCGCCCGGGGCACCGCGTCGTGCACGGGCGCGATCCCGAAGCCGAGCGCCGCCGCGCCTGCCTCGACCGTACGGGCCACATAGCGGTCCCAGTACGTACCGGCGCCCGCCGCCTCCGGGCAGTGCACCCCGGCGCTGAGCAGCAGTTCACCGCCGAGGAGATACGGAACCGGGTCCTCCATCTCGCTGGTGTGGACGAGGTACACGGGCGTGTCCGCCTCGCGCGCCCCCGCGACCTGCCGCAGCCCGAGGGCGGGGTGGCCGAGGAGAGCGGAGAGCGGGACGGGGGCCGTCGGGGGTACGCGGTCGTTCGTCACGGCGGTGCCCTTGCTGATGACTGGTTCGTACATCCCGAGGGCCGGGAGTAGAGGAAACGTACACTTCCCGGACGCTTCGGCGACACCTAGGGTCCTGGTCACTCCCCACATCGCGATCCGCCCGGCTTTCCGCGGATGGCCCCTGCCCCATCCCCTCCCCCTTTCCCCCTCCCCCGCTACGCCGATTCTTCGGACCGAGGAGCGCCCCATGACCGCTGTCGACTACACGGTGATCGTCGTCTATCTCGCGGGCATGCTCGCGCTCGGCTGGTGGGGCATGCGCCGCGCCAAGTCCACCAGCGACTTCCTCGTCGCCGGCCGCCGGCTGGGACCGGCCATGTACTCCGGCACCATGGCGGCGATCGTCCTCGGCGGCGCGTCCACCATCGGCGGTGTCGGCCTCGGCTATCAGTACGGGCTCTCCGGCGCGTGGATGGTCCTCGCCATCGGGGTCGGTCTGCTCGCGCTGTCCGTCTTCTTCTCCGCGCGCATCGCCCGGCTCAAGGTCTACACGGTCAGTCAGATGCTGGACCTGCGCTACGGCGGAACCTCCGGGCTCATCTCGGGCATCGTCATGTGGGCCTACACCCTGATGCTCGCGGTCACCTCGACCATCGCCTACGCCACCATCTTCGACGTGATCTTCGGCCTCGACAGGGTGGTCGCGATCGTGCTCGGCGGGGCGATCGTCGTCTGCTACTCGACGCTCGGGGGCATGTGGTCGATCACCCTCACCGACATGGTGCAGTTCGTGGTCAAGACGGTCGGTGTGCTGCTGCTGTTGCTGCCGATCGCGGTCGTCAAGGCGGGCGGGTTCGCCCAGATGAAGGCCGAGCTGCCGAGCGGCTACTTCTCCCCGATGGGCATCGGGGCGCAGACCGTCTTCACGTATGTGCTCATCTACTCCTTCGGCATGCTCATCGGCCAGGACATCTGGCAGCGCGTCTTCACCGCCCGCAACGACAAGGTCGCCCGCCTCGGCGGCACGGCGGCCGGTACGTACTGTCTCGCGTACGCGGTCGCGGGCGCGGTCATCGGTACGGCGGCGAAGGTGCTGTACCCGAAGCTCGGCGCCCCGGACGACGCGTTCGCCACCATCGTCAAGGACGCCCTGCCGGTGGGGATCAAGGGGCTGGTGCTGGCCGCCGCGCTGTCCGCGGTGATGTCCACCTCCTCGGGCGCGCTCATCGCCTGCGCGACGGTCGCGAACAACGACATCTGGTCCCGGCTGCGTGGCCGTACGCTCCCCGTGGACGGCGAGTCGCATGACGAGGTCGGCGGCAACCGCGTCTTCATCCTGATCATGGGCGTCGCGGTCATCGGCATCGCCATCGCGCTCAACGATGTCGTCGAGGCGCTGACCGTCGCCTACAACCTGCTGGTCGGCGGGTTGCTCATGCCGATCCTGGGCGGGCTGCTGTGGAAGCGCGGCACGGGCGCGGGCGCGCTGGCGTCGGTCGGCGTGGGCGGTCTGACGGTCATCGCGCTGATGGGCTGGAAGGGCATCCTCGCCAGCGAGCCCATCTACTTCGGGCTGCTGGCCTCGCTCGTGGCCTATGTGGCGGTGAGCCTCGCCACCAAGCCGACGGACGCGGCGGTCCTGGAAGCCTGGCGCCGCCGCCTCGCCGGCGACGTGACTCCCGCCGCCGAGCCCACCACTCCCGCCGCCGCGAGCGCGTAACGCCTGGTTGCGCCCGCCGGACGCGGGGGCGCCATGCGGAGCGCACATGCCCCCGTCATGTGCGCTCCGCACGCCCCCGTCCCGTCAGGCCGGCCCGGCCCTCTGGAACCCGGCGGCCGTGAACACGCGGCAACACCCCCCGAACGCACCATCGGAAAGGCAACACCACATGCGCACCGCACAGCGCGAACGGCACGGCGGCGATCTGGTCGTGGAATCCCTCACCGCGCTCGGAGCGAACACCGTGTTCGGGCTTCCGGGACAGCACGCGCTCGGAGCCTTTGACGCGCTGCGGCGGTCCGGGCTCGGCTATGTGGGGCTGCGCGTGGAGAACAACGCCGGGTTCGCCGCCGACGCCTTCGCGCGCGTCACCGGGTCGGTCGCGCCGCTGCTGGTGTCCACCGGGCCCGGTGCGCTGATGACGCTCGCAGCGCTGCAGGAGTCGGCCGCGGCGTCGGCGCCCGTGCTGGGTATCGCCAGCCAGGTGCCGACGGCCGGGCTCGGCGGCGGGCGCAGGGGCTATCTGCATGAACTCATCGACCAGAAGGCGTCGTTCCGCGACATCGTCAAGTCCGTCCATACGGTCCGTACGGCCTCCCAGATCCCCTCCGCGCTCGCCGCCGCCTGGGCGTCCGCGCTGGAGGCCCCCGCCGGTCCGGTGTGGCTGGAGATCCCGCAGGACGTGCTGCTCGCGCCGACCTCCGTACCGCCGGTGACAAGCCTGCGCGCCGAGCCCCGCCCGCTGCCGCCCCGGCCCGAGCTGACCGCGGAGGCCGCGGAGCTGCTGCGGGGCGCCGAGCGCCCGGTGATCCTGGCCGGCGGCGGGGTGGTGCGCTCCGGGGCGCAGCAGGAGCTGCGAGCGCTGGCCGAGAAGCTGGACGCGCCGGTGGCCACGACCTTCGGCGGCAAGGGCGCGTTCCCCTGGGAGCATCCGCTGTCCCTCCAGTCGTGGCTGGAGGACCGGCACACCACCGACTTCCTGGAGGACGCCGACGTCCTGCTCGTCGTGGGCTCCGGGCTCGGCGAACTCTCCTCCAACTACCACACCTTCCGCCCGCGCGGCCGCGTCGTCCAGATCGAGGCCGACCTCGGCAAGCTGGAGTCCAACCACCCGGCGCTCGGTATCCACGCGGACGCACGGGAGGCGCTGGCCGCGCTCGCCGAGGCCGTCGCACCCCGCCCCGAGGGGACGGCTGCCAAGGCCGCGGCCGGGGTGCTCACCCGGGTGCGGGAGCGGATCGAGGCGCAGGACCTGGAGCTGGAGCGGCGGGTGCTCGGCGCGGTACGGGACGCGCTGCCCGACGACTCCCCCAGCTTCTGGGACATGACGATCCTCGCGTACTGGGCCTGGTCCGCCTTCGATCCGCGCGCGGGCGCCATGCATTCGGCGCAGGGCGCGGGCGGCCTCGGCTACGGGCTGCCCGCCGCCCTCGGGGCCGCCGCCGCGGACCGTACGAGGCCGGTGCTGGCCGTGTCGGGCGACGGCGGCGCGATGTACTCGATCGCCGAGCTCGCCACCGCCCGCCAGTGCGACCTGCCCGTCACCTGGCTGATCGTGGACGACGGCGGCTACGGCATTCTGCGCGAGTACATGACGGACGCCTTCGGCGAGGCGACCGCCACCGAGCTGACCCGCCCCGACTTCGTCGCGCTCGCCGAGTCCTTCGGCGTCCCGGCGGTCAGTACCACACCCGACCGGCTGGCCGCGGACCTCGCTGACGCGCTGGCCTCCCCGGGCCCCTCGGTCGTGGTGCTGCCCGCGCGCTTGCGCATGTTCGCGCCCACCCACCTCGGCAACCAGGGCTGATCGGAGGAAATGGGGGACGCCCGCGCCGAGCCTGGGCGCGGGCCCCCACCCGAGTCCTTACCGTGCCAGTGACCCATTGGCTTCGCGCTCGTTCACCCAACCGGGGGAACGAGACGATCGCAGGTAAGGCGAGGTGCTCTGGATGGTGGCTCCGCCGGACAACGACGTGCTCTGGGCACGCGCCCTGTCCTATGCCTATGGGGGCTCGCCCGCCCTCCTCGGCGTCTCGATCGGCGCGCGCGACGGCGAGATTCTGGCCGTCACCGGGCCGCGCGGCTGCGGCAAGACCACCCTCCTGAAGTGTCTGTCCGGCCAACTCCTCCCGGACGGCGGGGAGGTGTGGTTCAAGAGCGCCCCCGTGCACACCCTCCCCCCGCTGGGCCTGGAGCGGCTGCGGCGCGACCACTTCGGCTGGATCGGCACCAAGCCCCAGCTCGTCCCCGAGCTCACCGCCTGGGAGAACGCCGCGCTGCCGCTGATGCTCCGCGGCACCGGGCGGCACGCTGCGAAGAGCACCGCCTGCGAATGGCTCGACCGGCTCGACGTCGGCGAGTGCGCCCGGGTGCGTCCCGCCGCGCTGGTCCAGTCGCAGCGTCAGCGGGTGGCGATCGCCCGCGCGCTGGCCGCGGGGCCCGGGGTGCTCTTCGCCGACGAACCCACCGCGCCGCTGCACCGTGCCGACCGCGCCCAGGTGCTGCGCACCCTCACCACCGCGGCCCGCACGCATGGCATCACCGTCCTCCTCGCGACCCACGACCGGGAGGTGGCCACCCTCGCCGACCGCACCGTGGCGCTCCTCGACGGCCGCCGGGTGGGCTCGGTGCCCTCCCCCGAGGCGGAGGGCAGGGCGGCGTGCTCAGTCTCCGCCTAACCCGCGGTGCCCGTCCGTTCGTCCTGCTGCGCCGGTCGCTGGTCGCCGTCGCGGCGGCGGGCGCGGGCTTTCTGCTGCTGTGCGCCCTGGGGTTCGCGGCGGGCCACCCCGCCGACCCCCGGGGCGCGCTGGCGCGGCTGCTGTGGTGTGCCGTACCGCTGGCCGCCACCGTCCAGCTCGCCGTCGCCGTCGCCCGCGCCGACCCGAGCACCCGGCCGGGCCCCGGCTTCACCGCCGCCGGGCTGGGCCCGGCCCGCTCTGCGCTGCTCGCGGCCGCCTCGATGGCGACGGCCTGCGCCCTCGGCAGCGCGCTGGCCTTGCTGACGTTCCTTCATCTGCGCGGTGACATCGGCGGCTCATGGCTGATCTGGGCCGGAAGCGGGGCGGCGGGCCGTCAGCTCGGCGCCGGACACCCGTTGCCGCTGGCCGGCGCGGTCACGCTGGTCGGCGTCGTACCGGTGCTGGCGGGCGCGGCGTGCGCGGCGTGCCTGTGGCCCCGGCAGCCGCGGGCCGTGGGCGCCCCGCGCGCCAACGCCCCGGCCACCCCGGCCGTCCCCACCGTAACGACGGGCCCGGTCGGCCCGCGGCCGGACCACGCGACCTCCGCTCTGCCGTGGGGCATCGCGCTCACCGCCGCCGGGCTCGCCCTTGAGGCGTACGCGGGCAGCGGCGCGCCCCCGCGCCTGGATGCCCTCCTCTCCGCGTCCGGCCGGCTCGGCGGCAGCCCGCCCGGTGTGGTGGGCGGCTGGGCGCTGACGGCGGTCGGGCTGGTCCTGGCCGGGCCCGGCCTCACCCATCTGTGCGGCAGGTTGCTGGCCATCGGACGGCCGGGCGTACTGCGGCTGCTGGCCGGGCGCGTACTGCAGCAGGAGGCCGGGCTGATCGGACGCCCGGTCGGCGCGCTGTGCGCCATCGGCTCCGCCGCCTACGCCGCCATGGAGCTGTACGGCACGGGCTCCGGCCCGTCCGGGAGCCGTCTCTACGGCCCGCTCACCGGCCTGGGGGCGGCCCTCGTCCTGATGTGCGCCGCCACCGCCACCCTTACAGCGGTGCTGGAGGCGAGGAGCGCCCGTGAGCGAACGACCGCCGCGCTGCTGCGCCTTGGCGCGCCGGTCCGGCTGCTGCGCGGCGCTGCCGCCCTGCGGGCGATGGCCCTGCTGGTGCTGTTGGCTCCGCTGACGTGGGTGGTGGCGCATCTGGCGGCCATGCCGTTCACGCACTGACCCCGCTGGCGGGACGGCCCGGTGGCCCGCCCTCGGGTACGTGGGGCGACTCGGATCGGTGGCCCGCACTGGGTGCGTGGGGCGACTGGGCTCGGTCGGGTGCGGCTTTCGTCTCGCGCCTTCGGCGCATTGGAGCATCGGTGGGGGTGGGGGCGGGGTCCGCGCCGACGCCGTCCGCCGGGCCGCCGCTGGGCCGGGCTTCATACGGCGCCGTCGCGCCTGCCGCCGCTGTCATCTGCCGGTCAGGGCGGTCTGGGGCGCGCGAGGGTGACGTCGCGCACGCCGCCGGGGCCGCTGCCTACGCCCTCGTACCCCCTGAAAAGCGCTTGATCTGGCGCAAGCGTTTCATCAAGCGTTTTCGCGCAAGGTACCTGGTCCAGCCGCGAGTCGACCCGACGGACGGCAACGGTCCCGGCCCCCGCCTCGCTGAGCCGCATCCGGCCATCCGCCCCACCGGCCCGGCGGCCGGCGACGCGCCCCGGGCCGCCCCTACCCCCATGCTCCAATGCGCCGAAGGCGCGAGACGAAAGCCGCACCCGACCGAGCCGCGTACCCCCGACCCCCTGCCCCGGCCGCGCGGTGTGATTAGCATGACGCCGTGCAGACCGATGACGCTTCCACCCCAGCGATCGACCGGGAAATCGAGTCCCTCGAGGAGTTCGACCAGGTCGTCGCCCGCGGCACCCTGGCCGGGTTCCGGGTCCAGTCCGTCGATCTGACGGGCCGTACGTCCGCACTGCTCTCCACCGACACCGCCGAGGCGGTCTTCCTCGGCTGCCCGATGGAGTCCGAGGCCGCGGCCACGGTACGGGCCAGGGGCGCGCTGGTGTTCCCGCCGGTGCCGGACCTGCCGTTCGATCCGTACCGCGGCGCCCTCTACTCCCCTGCGGAGCTGTTCGAGGGCCTGGCGGAGCACGGATACGCGCGGACACCGGACGCGCTCTCCTACACGTGGTTCCAGCGCACCAAGGCGGACGGCGACATCTTCGCCTCGATGCTGCGCTCCATCCACGACGACGCGGTCTCCGACGCGCTCGATGAACTCCTCGTCGGCACCCGGGTCGTGGGCGTCATGGGCGGGCACGCGCTGGAGCGCGGATCCGACGGATACGCGGGCGCCGCCCGGCTGGGGCGGGCGCTGGCACGGGCCGGGCTGATGGTCGCGACGGGCGGCGGGCCGGGCGCGATGGAAGCGGCGAACCTGGGCGCGTACGCGGCGCCGCATCCGGATCCGATGCTGGACGAGGCGCTGGAACTACTCGGCAAGGCGCCCTCGTTCCGGCCGTCCATCGGGGCGTGGGCCGACGCCGCGTTCGGGGTGCGCGAGCGCTGGCCGGACGGCGGCACATCGGTCGGCATACCCACCTGGTTCTATGGACACGAGCCGCCGAACGCCTTCGCCTCGCATATCGCCAAGTACTTCGCCAACGCGACCCGTGAGGACGGCCTGCTGGCGCGCTCGACCGCGGGGGTGGTCTTCCTGCCGGGCGCCGCCGGGACCGTACAGGAGATCTTCGACAACGCGACGCCGAACTACTACGAGTCGCGCGGCGAGCCGACCCCGATGGTGCTTGTGGACCGCGACCACTGGACCCGGCGGCTGCCGACCTGGCCGCTGCTCGAAGCGCTCGCGGAGGGACGGTCCATGAAGGCCCGTATGGCGCTGGTGGACTCGGTGGACGAGGCACCGGACGCGCTCGCGTCCCTGCTGGGCTGAGGGGGCGTCAGCAGGTCAGGCCCGGGGCCAGCACCACCACGTCCGCCGCGTCGAAGGCCACCCCGACCCGGTCGCCCGCCTCCGGGGCGTCCCGCAGCGCACAGGACGCCTCCAGGCGCGGGGCGTCGGGGTCCGCCGGCCGCAGGATGAGCGCCACATGGTCGCCGCGGAAGGTGCGCGCCGCCACCGTGCAGGGCACGCCCTCGGAGGCGGAGGTGAGCCGCACCCCGGCCGGGCGCACCAGGAGGCGGCACGGCCCCGGGCGGGAGCCGCGCGGCACGGGCAGCTTGCCCCAGCAGGTGTCGGCGATCTCACCGTGCACGATCGCCTCGACCACATTCTCGAAGCCCAGGAAGCGGGCGACGAACTCGGTGGCCGGCCGCTGCCACACCTCCAGCGGGGTGCCGGACTGCGCGATCCGGCCGTCCTCCATCACCACCACCCGGTCGGCGAGGGCGAACGCCTCCCCCTGGTCATGGGTGACGGCGAGGACCGTGGTCCCCAGCCGGCCGAAGAGCTCGCGCAGTTCCACGACCAGCCGCTCCCGCAGGCCCCGGTCGAGCTGGCCCAGCGGCTCGTCCAGCATCAGCAGCTTGGGCCGCGGGGCCAGCGCGCGGGCGAGCGCCACGCGCTGCTGCTCACCGCCGGAGAGCGAGTCGATGGCACGGCGCTCGGCGCCCGGCAGCCCGACCAGCTCCAGCAGCTCGGCGACCGTGCGGTCCGCCTCCGCGCGCCCCACCTTGCGCATCCGCAGCCCGAACGCGACATTGCCGCCCACGTCCCGCTGCGGAAAGAGCTGATGGTCCTGGAACATCAGCCCCACCCCGCGCCGGTGGGTGGGCACCCCGCCCTGGTCACGGCCCGCGAGCCACACCCGGCCGGCGTCGGCGCGCTGCAGCCCGGCCACCACACGCAGCATGGTGGACTTGCCGCTGCCGCTCGGCCCCAGCACACATACCGTCTCGTGCTCGGCGACCTCCAGGTCCACGGCGTCCAGCGCGTCGCGCCGGCCGAACCTGACCGTCACGTCGTCCAGTCGCAGCAGCGTCATTCAGAACTCCCCGGAACGGTCGGTGCGGATGCGCTCCAGCGCCAGCAGGGAGCCGGCGCAGACCAGCATCAGGATCGTGCTCAGGGCCATCGCCTGCCCGTAGTTGAGCTGTCCGGCCCGGCCCAGGAAGCGGGCGACGGCCACCGGCAGGGTCGGATGGTCGGGCCGCGCGATGAACACCGTCGCCCCGAACTCGCCGAGCGAGACGGCGAACGCGAAGCCCGCCGCGACCGCCAGTGCCCGCCCCACCAGCGGCAGATCCACCTCTCGCCACACGCGCAGCGGGGACGCGCCGAGCACGGCCGCGGCCTCGCGCAGCCGGTGGTCCACGGCCCTCAGGACGGGCAGCATGGTCCGTACGACGAAGGGCACGCCCACCAGGGCCTGTGCGAGCGGCACCAGGACCCAGGAGGCGCGCAGATCCAGCGGAGGTTCGTCGAGCGCGATGAGGAAGCCGAAGCCGACGGTGACGGCGGAGGTGCCGAGCGGCAGCATCAGCAGCGCGTCGAAGCCCCGTACCAGCCGCCCGGCCCTCCGGGTCAGCGCGGCGGCGGCCAGACCACCCACGACGAGGGCGAAGAGGGTGGCGAGCGCCGCGTACCGCAGGGAGTTCCCGACGGCGTCCACCGGGGCCACGAAGAAGGTCCCGCCGCTGTCGGCCGCGGACTGGAGCGCCCGGTAGTACGTGAAGCCGTAGCCGTCCGGTCCGTCGAGCGAGCGCTCCGCCAGCACCGCGAGCGGCGTCACGATCAGCAGCGCGACGACGGCCAGCACACCCCACAGCAGGGCCCACTGCGCCGGGCCCTGCGGGCGGCGCGCCGTCCGGTCGGGGTCGACAAGCCTCAGGGCGCCCTCCCGGCGCCGTACGGTCCACGCGTGCAGGGCGAGGACGGCCGCCACCGCCGCGAACTGGACGACGGTGAGCACCGCGGCCGTCGGCAGGTCGAGCAGCTGCGCGGTCTCCCGGTAGATCGCCACCTCCAGCGTGGCGTAGCGCGGGCCGCCGAGGATCTGGATCACGCCGAAGGAGGTGAAGGTGAACAGGAAGACCATCAGCGCGGCGGCGGCCACGGCGGGGGCGAGGGCGGGCAGCGTCACCCGGCGCCAGGCCGCGAGGCGGCCGGCGCCGAGCACCCGCGCGGCCTCCTCCTGCCGTGGGTCGAGCTGGGCCCACAGCCCACCGACGGTGCGTACCACCACCGCGTAGTTGAAGAAGACATGGGCGAGGAGGATCGCCCAGACGGTGGTGTCGAGCCGTACGCCCCACAGCTCGTCCAGCACCCCGCCGCGGCCGAGCAGCGCCAGGAACGCGGAACCGGCGACCACGGTCGGCAGGACGAAGGGCACGGTCACCACGGCGCGCAGCAGCCGCTTGCCGGGGAAGGCGAAGCGGGCGAAGACATAGGCGCCGGGCAGCGCGACCACCAGGGTCAGGGCGGTCGAGGCGACCGCCTGCCAGCCGGTGAACCAGAGGATGTGCAGCGTCGCCGGATCGCTCACCACCTCGGCGATCCGGCCGAACCGCCACCGGCCGTCGACGCGCAGCCCCCGGGTGACGATGGCGGCCACGGGATAGGCGAAGAAGACCGCGAAGAAGGCGAGGGGAACGGCCATCAGGGCGAGCCGCAGCGCGGCGGCGCGCAGCCGGGACCGCGTCGGCGCCTTTGGATCGGGAGCCGTACCGCGCTTGTCCTTGGCTACGGGCTCGGGCTTTACAGGACGAGCGAGGACCATGTCCTGACCCACGGCTCACGGTTCTTGGCGATCTTCTGCGGGGACAGGGTGGCCGAGTCGGCGATCTTCACCCCGTACCGGGTGAAGAGCTCGGGCAGCTTCGCGTCCTCGCGCGCCGGGTTGACGTACATGTTCAGCGGCACGTCCTCCTGGAACCGCTTGCTCAGCAGAAAGTCCAGCAGGGCCTTGCCGCCCTTGGTGTTCCCCGCGCCGTTCAGCAGCCCGGCGAACTCGACCTGCCGGAAGCAGGTCCCGGTCGCCACCCCGGTCGGGGCCTTCGCCGGCTTGGACTTCGCGTCGGCCACCTCGGCGGGCGGGCTGGAGGCGTACGAGACGACGAGCGGCCGGTCGCCGTTGCCGCCGCCGGCCGAGCCGGAGAAGCGGTCGTAGTACGCCTGCTCCCAGCCGTCGACGACCTCGACGCCGTTGGCCCGCAGCTTCTTCCAGTAGCTCTTCCAGCCGTCGTCGCCGAACGTGGCGGCCGTGGCGAGGAGGAAGCCGAGGCCGGGGGACGAGGTGGCCGCGTTCTCGGTGACGAGGAGGTTCTTGTAGGCGGGCTTGGTCAGATCGTCGAGGGACCTGGGCGGCGCCAGCTTCTTGTCGGCGAAGTACTTCCGGTCGTAGTTGACGCAGATGTCTCCGAAGTCGACCGGGGTGACGCGGTGCTTCGCCTTGTCGAGCTGGAGGGCGGCCGGGACCTTGTCCAGGCCCTTGGCCCGGTACCGGGTGAACAGGTCGTTGTCGAGCGCGCGGGAGAGCAGCGTGTTGTCGACGCCGAAGAACACATCGCCCTGGGGGTGGTCCTTGGACAGGATCGCCTGGTTGACGGCCGCCCCGGCGTCGCCGCCGGTCTGCACCCGCACCTTGTAGCCGGTCTCCTTCGTGAACTCCTTGAGGACGGCCTTGGAGGCCACGAAGGAGTCGTGCGAGACCAGGGTGACGGTCTTGGAGTCCGAGCCGCCCTTGGGGTCCCCGCCGCAGGCGACGAGGGCGGAGAGGCCGAGTGAGCCGAGGAGGGCGGTCCCGATGGCACGCCGAAGGTGGCTGTTCATGGTGATGCTGACTCCCTACGCCGGTATGACCCGGATCAGGTCCGAGGGTCTGCGGCCGTGCCGCACTCTCAGCGCTCTGTGCGCTCCCCTGTCGGAATGTTCATTTGTACGACCTTGCCGCGATGCCGCGAGGGCGCGAAGGCACCGTATCAGCCGGTCCTCAGCGCTCCGAAGCCGCCAGCTGTCCGCAGGCCCCGTCGATCTCCTGCCCCCGGGTGTCCCGGACGGTCACGGGCACTCCGTGCGCCTCCAGGGCCGCCACGAACGCCTTCTCGTCCTCCGGGCGGGACGCGGTCCACTTGGAGCCGGGCGTCGGGTTGAGCGGGATGAGGTTGACATGCACCCGATGCCCCTTGAGCAGCCGGCCGAGGAGATCGGCGCGCCAGGCCTGATCGTTGATGTCCTTGATCAGGGCGTACTCGACGGAGATGCGGCGGCCGGACTTCTCCGCGTACTCCCACGCGGCGTCCAGGACCTCGCGCACCTTCCAACGGGTGTTGACCGGGACGAGGGTGTCGCGCAGCTCGTCGTCGGGCGCGTGCAGCGACACCGCGAGCCGGCACTTGAAGCCCTCGTCGGCGAACCGCAGCATCGCCGGGACCAGCCCGACGGTCGAGACGGTGATACCGCGCTGGGACAGGCCGAGGCCGTCGGGCTCGGGGTCGGTGAGCCGGCGGATGGCGCCGACGACGCGGCCGTAGTTGGCCAGCGGCTCGCCCATGCCCATGAAGACGATGTTGGACAGCCGCGCGGGGCCGCCGGGGATCTCCCCGTCGCGCAGTGCCCGCATCCCGTCGACGATCTGGTGCACGATCTCGGCCGTGGACAGATTGCGGTCCAGACCCGCCTGCCCGGTGGCGCAGAACGGGCAGTTCATGCCGCAGCCCGCCTGAGAGCTGATGCACATGGTGACCCGGTCCGGGTAGCGCATCAGGACGGACTCCACGAGCGTGCCGTCGAAGAGCCGCCACAGGGTCTTGCGCGTGGTGTCGTCGTCACAGCTGATGTGCCGCACCACACTCATCAGATCCGGCAGCAGCTCGGCCGCCAGCCTCTCGCGCGCGGCCGCCGGGATGTCGGTCCACTGGGCGGGATCGTCGGCGAAGCGGGCGAAGTAATGACGCGACACCTGGCCGGCCCGGAAGGGCTTCTCCCCGAGGGCGGCAACGGCCTCGCGGCGCTGGGCGGGGGTGAGGTCGGCGAGATGCCGCGGGGGCTTCTTGGCCCCACGCGGCACGGCGAAAGTGAGTTCTCCGGGCTTAGGCATGGTTCAACCAGTGTCGCAGACGTACGAAGGGCCGGCCCCGCGCCAGGAGCGGCACGGGGCCCGGAGGGCGGTCGTCAGCCGCCGCCTACGAAGATCACCAGCAGCAGCCAGACCACGGGGGCGGTGGGCAGCAGCGAGTCGAGCCGGTCCATGATCCCGCCATGGCCGGGCAGCAGCTTGCCCATGTCCTTGATGCCGAGATCCCGCTTGATCATGGACTCGCCGAGGTCGCCGAGGGTCGCGCTGACCGCGACCGCGAGGCCGAGCAGCAGCCCCTGCCACCACACGCCGCCCTTGATCAGGTACTGCATGCACAGCGCGCCCGCGACCATCGCGAAGGTCACCGCGCCCAGCAGCCCCTCGCGGGTCTTGCCGGGGCTGATGCGCGGCGCGAGCGGGTGGCGGCCGAAGCGCCAGCCGACCGCGTACGCCCCGGTGTCGCTGACCACGGTCAGCAGCAGGAAGGTGAGCACCCGCTGCGGGCCGTCCTCGGTGTCGAGCATGAGCGCCACGAAGGTGGCGAGGAACGGCACGTAGAAGGCGGCGAAGACCCCCGCCGTGACATCCCTGAGGTAGTCGTCGGGGGGCTCGGTCATCCGCCACACCAGCACCGCGAGCGCGGTGAGCGACACCGCCACCACCGCGCCCTGCGCACCGCGCACATAGCCGGCGACGACCATGGCGACGCCGCCGACGGCGAGCGGCACCAGCGGGACCCGGATGTTCTTGCACTCGGCCAGCCGCGAGGTCAGCTCCCACAGCCCGACGACCACCGCGACCGCTATCACGCCGATGAACACCGGCTTGTAGATGAAGAGCGAGGCGACGATGATCACGCCGAGGCCGACGCCCACCCCTATCGCGGCGCGCAGATTGCGGCCCGCGCTCTTCTTCGCCCCCTGGCCGCCGCCGTTGCTTCGCGCGCCGCCTCCGTTCGCGGGGTCGGCCGACGGGGGGTCGGGGGGCGTCGGCGGGCACCCGGCGGACTGCCGGGGTCCGGGCCGCGGCTCCCGCTCGTCGCGGAACAGGGGGCCGCCCAGCGGAGCGGCCCCCCGGTCACGGTCGGCGGCGTCACCGGAGCCGCCGGCGGCGTGAGGGACGGTGGGCATGGGCCGAGTCTGCGCCGCCTCGCCCACCTCGTGCGCGGGACCCGCCGAAGAAGGGGGCACCTCCCAGCCGTAGCCGGGGGAGGTGCCCTGATCGCCCGGTCCCCACAGTCCGGCGCTCGGTGGTGGGGCCCCCCAGGAAGACTCGTTCATCAGACCTCGAGCAGCTCGGCTTCCTTGTGCTTGAGCAGCTCATCCACCTGCGCGACATACTTCGCGGTGGTGTCGTCGAGCTCCTTCTCGGCGCGACGGCCCTCGTCCTCGCCGACCTCGCCGTCCTTGATCAGCTTGTCGATGGACTCCTTGGCCTTGCGCCGGACGCTGCGGATCGAGATCTTCGCGTCCTCGCCCTTGCCCTTGGCGACCTTGATGAACTCCTTGCGGCGCTGCTCGGTGAGCTCGGGGAACACCACCCGGATGATGTTGCCGTCGTTGCTCGGGTTGACGCCCAGATCCGAGTCACGGATCGCCTGCTCGATATTGCGGAGCGCGCTCTTGTCGAACGGCGTGACCACGGCCATCCGCGGCTCCGGCACCGAGAACGACGCCAGCTGGTTGATCGGCGTCAGCGCACCGTAGTAGTCCGCCACGATCTTGTTGAACATCGCCGGGTGCGCACGCCCGGTGCGGATCGCGGCGAAGTCCTCCTTGGCGACCACAACGGCCTTCTCCATCTTCTCCTCGGCCTCGAGGAGGATCTCTTCGATCACCACTTGCTCCTGGTGTTATCCGTAAGCAGAGCCTCGCCCCTGCGTGCGTCTATCTCCTGCACGGTGTCCGACCGGCAGGCCGTTGTCCATCCCCCGTTCGAGCCGTCAGGCCCGGGAGCCCTGGTCGCTCACGAGAGTGCCGATCTTCTCACCCTTCACCGCACGCGCGATATTTCCTTCGGCGAGGAGCTCGAAGACAAGGATGGGCAGCTTGTTGTCCCGGCAGAGGGTGATCGCGGTGGCGTCGGCGACCTTGAGGTCCCGGGTGATCACCTCGCCGTACTCCAGAGCGTCGAACTTCACCGCGTCCGGGTTGCGGGCGGGGTCGGAGTCATAGACCCCGTCCACGCCGTTCTTGCCCATGAGCAAGGCCTTGGCATCGATCTCCAGGGCGCGCTGGGCGGCGGTGGTGTCCGTCGAGAAATAGGGCATGCCCATCCCCGCGCCGAAGATGACCACACGCCCCTTCTCCAGGTGGCGCACCGCGCGCAGCGGAATGTACGGCTCCGCGACCTGGCCCATGGTGATGGCGGTCTGGACCCGCGAGTCGATGCCCTCCTTCTCCAGGAAGTCCTGGAGGGCGAGGCAGTTCATGACCGTGCCGAGCATGCCCATGTAGTCCGAGCGTGCCCGGTCCATACCGCGCTGCTGCAGCTCGGCCCCGCGGAAGAAATTGCCGCCGCCGATGACGATGGCGATCTCGGCGCCGTCCCTGACCACGGCGGCGACCTCGCGGGCGATGGCGTGCACGACGTCGGGATCGACACCGAGTCCCCCGCCTCCGGCGAACGCCTCGCCGGACAGCTTCAGCAGGAAACGACCTTGTGGGGCTTTGCCCTGCGCGTTCTTGTCGTCGGCGGCCTGTTTGGCGTCCGCGCCCTGATTCATTGGAGATCTCCTCGTGCACATACGAAGAGGCCATTGCCGGACGGGTCCTCGTTCGACCTCTGCGGCAATGGCCTCCTCGTCACATCTGCGGCCGACCGGTTGACGGTTGGCTGCCTTCGACCCTATCGGGGTCGCCGGTCATTCGCTGCTCGGCTCAGACGCCGACGCGGAAACGGGCGAAGCGCTTGAGCGAGACACCGGCCTCGTCCAGAACCTTCTGGACGGTCTTCTTGTTGTCCTTGGCGAATGCCTGGTCCACCAGGACGTTCTCCTTGAAGAAGCCGGTCACGCGACCCTCGACGATCTTCGGCAGGGCGGCCTCGGGCTTGCCCTCCTCGCGGGCGGTGGCCTCGGCGACCCGGCGCTCGTTCTCGACGGTCTCGGCCGGGATCTCGTCGCGGCTCAGGAACTTCGGCGCGAAGGCGGCGATGTGCTGCGCGACGTCCTTGGCGACCTCGGCGTTCTCCTGGTCCAGCTCGACCAGCACACCGACCTGCGGCGGCAGGTCCGGGCTGGTGCGGTGCATGTACGCGGCGACGTAGGCGCCGGAGAACTCCGCGAAGCGGTCCAGGACGATCTTCTCGCCGAGGGTCGCGTTGGCCTCGTCCACGAACGCCTGGACGGTCTTGCCGGCCTCGATCTCGGAGGCGAGCAGCGCCTCGAGGTCGGCCGGGGCGGACGTGAGGACATGGGCGGCGACGGCGTCGGCGACCGCGACGAACTTGTCGCCCTTGGCCACGAAGTCGGTCTCGCACTTCAGCTCGACCAGCACACCGGAGGTCTTGTCGTCCGCGATGAGGGAGACGACGGCACCGTTCTCGGCGGTGCGGCTCTCGCGCTTGGCCACACCCTTCTGGCCCTTGACCCGAACGATCTCTACGGCCTTGTCGACGTTACCCTCGGCCTCGTCCAGCGCCTTCTTGCAGTCCAACATGCCGGCGCCGGTGAGCTCACGGAGCTTCTTGACGTCAGCGGCGGTGAAGTTCGCCATGATCTGTGAATCTCTTCTCGAAAGTCGAAAGCTCTACGGGTGAACGGCGGGGCGGCGCCACCGCACCGTCCCCCGCCGTTGTACACCGTCTGAGTGGTCAGCTCTGCTCGGCGCCCGCGGCCGGGGCCTCGGCGGCCTCGGCGGCCTCGGCAGGCTTCTCCTCGGCAGCCTCGGCGGGCTTCTCCTCGGCAGCCTGGGCGGGCTTCTCCTCGGCGGCCTCGGCGGGCTTCCCCTCGGCCGGCTTGGCGACCTCGGGCTCGTCCGCCTTCTTCTCACCCTCGAGCAGGTCGCGCTCCCACTCGGCGAGCGGCTCGCCCGCGGCCTTGTCGGCCTTCTGGTCACCGGTGGCGACGCCGGAGCGGGCGATGAGGCCCTCGGCGACGGCGTCGGCGATCACACGGGTGAGGAGGGTGACGGAGCGGATCGCGTCATCGTTGCCCGGGATCTTGTAGTCGACCTCGTCCGGGTCGCAGTTGGTGTCCAGGATCGCGACGACCGGAATCCGGAGCTTGCGCGCCTCACCGACGGCGATGTGCTCCTTCTTGGTGTCCACGATCCAGACGGCGCTCGGCACCTTCTGCATCTCGCGGATACCGCCGAGGGTCTTCTCCAGCTTGGCCTTCTCACGGGAGAGGACCAGGAGCTCCTTCTTGGTGAGGCCGGAGGCGGCCACATCCTCGAAGTCGATCTGCTCCAGCTCCTTCAGGCGCTGCAGGCGCTTGTAGACGGTCGAGAAGTTGGTGAGCATGCCGCCCAGCCAGCGCTGGTTGACGTACGGCATGCCGACGCGGGTCGCCTGCTCGGCGATGGCCTCCTGCGCCTGCTTCTTGGTGCCGACGAACATGATGGAACCGCCGTGGGCGACGGTCTCCCTGACGAACTCGTAGGCGCGGTCGATGTACGACAGCGACTGGAGCAGGTCAATGATGTAGATGCCGTTGCGCTCGGTGAAGATGAAGCGCTTCATCTTCGGGTTCCAGCGGCGGGTCTGGTGCCCGAAGTGGACGCCACTCTCCAGCAGCTCCCGCATCGTGACGACGGCCATGGCCGTACTCCTTGAGGTACTCGGTTCCGCGGTGACCGGGCGGCCGCCGCGCCTGACGCCCCGGCGCGCCTGCCACGAACGGGGCCCTGAGGGGCTCGTCCGAGGACCGAGGGGCGCGGCCGCCGTGCTGTCCGATGCGCGATCGGGCGTCGGCGGCGGGGCGTGCGAAGTCGATCCGGTGACCCGGATCGCCATAGGAAGTGTACGGGACCGGTGCGGTGCCGGGTGACGGCGATATCCACAACCCGTGAGTAGTACCCAGATTCCGTCCATGATCCACCTGAATCGGCGTACCGGGCCACGGTGGATGTCATGCGACGGCTTCTGGTGTGGTGGGCGCTTGCCCTGTGCGTGTCGACGGTACCGGTCCTGGCGGCACCGGCTGTGGCGGCGCCGGTCCCGCCCCCGGCTTCGGGCCCGGCCGGTGACCGTTCCTGGCCGGTGGACGGCGCGCCGGGCGCGGCGCGGCCGGCCGTGCTGAGGGGCTGGCAGCCGCCTCCCGTGCCCTGGGCGGCGGGGCATCGCGGGGTCGATCTGGCGGCGCGCGCGGGAGCGCGGGTGCGGGCGGCGGCCGCGGGGCGGGTGAGCTTCGCCGGGCCGGTCGCGGGGCGCGGAGTGCTGGTCA
This sequence comes from Streptomyces sp. NPDC005393, assembly GCF_040606675.1. Lineage (NCBI taxonomy): Bacteria > Bacillati > Actinomycetota > Actinomycetes > Kitasatosporales > Streptomycetaceae > Streptomyces > Streptomyces sp. NPDC005393. The sequence goes on from NZ_JBEXFG010000022.1 coordinate 54,244, forward strand.
TCGAGGTGTCCGGGAGCGGCGCGCCGGCGCTGCGGACCACCTATGAGCCGGTGCGAGCCACGGTGGCCAAGGGCGAGCGGGTGACCGCCGGGCAGGTGGTCGGCGTGGTGCAGTCGGGCCCCTTCCACTGCCCGGGCGGCTGTCTGCACTGGGGGCTGCGCCGCGCGGACCGCTATCTCGACCCTCTTTCGCTGCTGCCACCGTCGATGCTCCGGGGCGGCCCCTCCCGGCTGCTCCCGGTCTTCGGCGTCCCGGACGCCCTCACCGCCGCCGCGGTGGTCTCCCCCGCCGGATGGACAGAGCTGGCTCCGGCCGCGGCGCTGGCGGCCGCCTCCGCCTGGGCCCGGGTCCGGCTGCGCCACGGGCACGGGCGAGCGGGTACAGGAAACCGGGTATGGGCAACCGGCCACGGCAGCGCGGCCGGGCGGGCCGGAGCCAGTGGGTACGGCCCGGGCGGGCGAGAGCCCATGGGCACGGCCGGGCGGGCAGGGTCGGGCGGCCGGGTACGGCCGGCGGAGGGGCCATGGCCGGGGAGGCGGGCGGGCCGGGGCCCGCGGGGGTCAGCGCCGCACGCCGCCCAGGGCCATGGCGACGGCCGCCTCGGTGATGCGCTCGGGGTCCTCGGCCGCGCCGAGCTCGATACGCCGGACCGCCGCGTCCACGATGCCCTGCAGCAGCACGGCCGTCAGCCGGGGCTGCTCATGTCCGAGGGCGCTGAGGGCCTCGACCACCATGGCGATCAGCCCGCCGTGCGCGGCCCGGATCTTCTCCCGCGCGCCCGCGTCCAGCTCACCGGCCGAGATCGCCACCACCGCCCGGTGGCGGCGGTCGCCCACGAGCGCCAGCTGCCGGCGCACATACGCCTCGATCTCCGCCTCGGGCGAGCCGGCCCGCGCCATGGCGGCCTCGACCTCGGCGGCCCAGACCGGGAAGTCGACCGCACACAGCTCCTCGACCACGGCGGCGCGGGAGCGGAAGTACTCATAGACGGAGGACCTCGCGAGGCCCGTGCGCTCGGCGAGGGCGGGGAAGGTCAACGCCTCCGTACCGCCCTCGGACAGCAGGGACCGGGCGGCCTCCAGCAGGGCGCCGCGCTGCATCGTCCGGTGCTCGGCCACTGAGGCCGCTCGAATCCTGGGCACGCGACCACCTTACGAAAGAGGCCGCGGCCGAGGCGATGCTGGAGGGACGATTCAGCGCCCGACGTCGGCGAGTTTCGCCCGCAGCTGGAGCACCGACTTGGTGTGGATCTGACTGACCCGGCTCTCGGTGACCCCGAGGACCTGGCCGATCTCGGCGAGGGTGAGCCCCTCGTAGTAGTAGAGGGTGACCACGGTCTTCTCCCGCTCCGGAAGGGTGTTGATGGCACGGGCGAGCAGCCGGCGCAGCTCCCGGTCCTCGGCCACCTCGACCGGATTGTCGGCGGCGGTGTCCTCAAGGGTGTCCATGAGGCTGAGCCGGTCGCCGCCCTCGCCGCCGACATGCAGCAGCTCCTCCAGGGCGACCACATTGGCGAGCGACAACTGGCTGAAAACCCCGTGCAGTTCATCGAGGCTGATGTCCATCTCAGCGGCCACCTCGGCCTCCGAGGGGGTGCGGCGCAACTGCGCCTCCAGCGTGGCGTACGCCCGCTCGACCGCCCGGGCCTTCTGACGGACCGACCGCGGGATCCAGTCCAGCGCCCGCAGCTCGTCGATCATCGCACCGCGGATCCGGGTGATCGCGTAGGTCTCGAACTTGATGGCGCGCTCGGGCTCGAACTTCTCGATGGCGTCGATGAGTCCGAAGACCCCGGAGGAGACGAAGTCCGCCTGCTCGACATTGGAAGGCAGCCCGACGCTGACCCGCCCGGCCACATATTTCACCAGCGGTGAGTAGTGCAGGATCAGCTGCTCCCGCAGCCGGCCGTCGCCCGTGGTTTTGTACGACCGCCACAGCTCGTCGAGCGACGAGGGTGCGGCGGGGCGCACCGCGCCGCGGGCAGCGGGCGGCGCCGCGCGGTCAGACCCGGAGATGTGCTGGGGCATTCGTCGCCTTGAGCCGTTCTGCCATGACATGGGTGAGGACGTGCGCTTCCGCCGGAAACCTTGTGAGCGTAGCGTGACTACGGCGTCGCGGTATGCGAAGGGCGTCGGCTCGGCGGTGTGCGGATACGGTCATCGCCTCAACCCTTTCACCCGATTGCCCCGATTCGGGGGACCGCCTCGCCGTGCGCCGCCGTTCCGGCGCACGGAGGGGACCAACTCCCAGCGGTCGCCATCACGTTCGACGAAACCCAGGGCGAGCAGTTCATAGAGCCGGCCCAGGGCCTCGTCGCAGCTCGTCCCGGAGTCCCGGGCCACGTCACGCACGTCGTTGCCGCCCCGTGCCGACAACGCTTCGAGCACCCGTGCCGTCACGGGATCGAGCAGGTCCCGCTCGACCAGCGGCCCCCGCCGCTCGGGGGCGAGGTCCCCGATGCCTCCGACCAGCTCGGCCACTTCATCGGCGTCGGTGACCAGGACGGCCTCCCCGCGCAGCAGTTCATGCACCCCCGCGGAGAGCCCGCTGGTCACCGGACCGGGCACCCCCATGGTGAACCGGCCCAGCTGCCCGGCCCGGCGCGCGGTGACCAGCGATCCGCTGCGGTACTGGGCCTCGACCACGACCGTGCCACGGGTGAGCGCGGCGATGACCCGGTTGCGGAGCACGAAGCGGCTGCGCGACGGATGCCCGCCGGGCGGCAACTCGCCCAGTACCAGACCCTGTTCCGCGATGCGCTCGATCAACTCGGTGTGCCCCCGCGGATAGGGGACGTCCACCCCGGAGGCGAGCACGGCGACGGTGGCCCCGCCCGCGGCGAGCGCCCCGCGGTGCGCCGCGCCGTCGACCCCGTGGGCGGCGCCGGAGACCACCACCCAGCCCCGCTCGGCGAGCCCGGCGCCGAGCGTCGAGGCGACATGCGCGCCGTAGTCGCTGCAGGCCCGCGCGCCCACCACGGCGACCGAGCGCAGCGCCCACATCCGCAGGCTGGCCGGGCCGCGCAGCCATAACCCGACCGGGCGAGAGTCTCCGAGGTCGTCGAGCTGACCGGGCCACTCCAGATCCCCGGGGCAGACGAACCGTCCGCCACGCCCGGCGATCACCGCGAGGTCCGCGGCGGGGTCGAGCCGGTCGGCCCGCAGCGCACATCCGGCCAGCCGCTGTCCGCTCGCCCCGGGCGGTGGCTTCCCCTCACCGCACAGCGCCCGCCGCAGTGCCACGGGGCCCAGCTGGCGCAGCCACCGCCCCACCGTCTCGTCCCCGGGCTCCACGAGCCGGGTGAGCGCCGCCCGTGCCAGACGCTCCTCCTCGCAGACGCCCTGCCCCGTATCCCGGCCCAGGGCCGGGTCCGGGTCCGGAGCCGGGTCCGGAGCCGGCCCCCGGCCCGGCCAGGACCCCAGGGCGGGCGGGGCGTCGCGGCCGTCGGCCGAAGGACCGGACATCACCGCTCCCCCGCCCCGACCGGCACTCCGCGCCTGACCCCGGTGCGCAGCTGGAGCGCCTGGGCGATGTCCGGCGCCAGGGGCCGGTCGTGCCCGGCCAGATCGGCGACGGTCCAGGCGACCCGCAGCACCCGGTCGAGCCCGCGGGCGGTGAGCACCCCACGCTCCATGTCGCGCTCGGCCTCGCGCAGCGCGCCGGGGTATGGCTGCCAGCGGGTGCGCAGCTCATGGCCCGGCACCTCGCTGTTCAGCCGCCAGGGGGTGCCCTCCAGGCGCGCGGCAGCCCGCTCCCGGGCCTCGCGCACCCGGGCCGCGACGGACGCGGTGCGCTCCGCCGTGGAGCACCCTCCGGTGAGCTCGGCCCGGCTGACCGCCTCGACATGGACACGCAGATCCACCCGGTCCAGCAGCGGCCCGGAGAGCCGCGCCTGATAGCGGCGGACCATCATGGCGGAGCACTCACAGCCGTCGCCCAGCATGCCGTGGCGACCGCAGGGACACGGGTTGGCCGCCATCATCAGCAGGAATCGCGCGGGCATCCGCATCATGCCCGCGGACCGGGCGACCACCACATGTCCCGACTCCAGGGGCTGCCGCAGCGCGTCCAGCGCCTGGCCGCTGAATTCGGGCGCCTCGTCCAGAAAGAGCACCCCACGGTGGGCGAGCGAGACCGCGCCGGGTCTCGGCAGGCCGTTGCCCCCGCCGACGAGAGCGGCCATGGTCGCCGAGTGGTGCGGGGCACAGTAGGGCGGGGTGTCCACCAGGGGCTGCCCCGGCGGCAGGGCCCCGGCCACCGAATGCACCGCGGTGACCTCCAGGGCCTCCTGCCGGGTGAGCGGCGGCAGCAGGCCGGGCAGCCGCTCGGCGAGCATGGTCTTGCCCGCGCCCGGCGGACCGTTGAGGAACAGATGGTGCCCGCCCGCGGCCGCGACCTCCAGCGCGGTGCGCGCGGCCCGCTGCCCGGCGACCTCGGCCAGATCGGGCCGCGCTGCCCCGCTGCCGGGCCGGGCGGCCACACCGGTGCCCATACCGGCTCCGGGCACCATGAGCCCCGCGAGCATCGGATCGGGCCGCCCCAGCTCCGGCGGCTCCTCCTCCTCGGGCACCGGCTCGTCCGTCAGCACCGCGATCAGCTGCCGCAGACTCCGCACGCCGAGCACCGAGACGCCCGGGACCAGGGATGCCTCCGCGGCCGTCTGCTCCGGGACGACGACCTGCCGGTATCCCGCCTCGGAGGCCGCGAGCACGGCGGGCAGCACCCCGCGCACCGGCCGGACCCGGCCGTCCAGGCCCAGCTCCCCGATCATCATCAGATCGGCGATCTCCCGTGGGTCGACGCGCTCGGCGGCGCCGAGCACCGCACAGGCCACCGCCAGATCGAAGCCGCTGCCGCCCTTGGGGACGGACGCCGGGCTGAGCCCGACCGTGAGCTTCTTCTGCGGCCAGGCGGCTCCGGAGTTGACGACCGCGGCGCGGACCCGGTCCCGGCTCTCCACCAGGCTCTTGTCGGGCAGCCCGACCAGGGTGAAGGCGGCCACCCCCGGCTCCAGATCGGCCTGGACCTCCACCACGACGCCCTCGACCCCGACCAGCGCAACCGAACAGGTGCGGGCGAACCCCATCAGGCCACCCCCCGCACATGCTCGACCACGGGCGCGCCGCGCCGCGGCAGCACCACACCCACCAGGTCGATCCGCACCCCGCCCGACGGCGGGCCGCCGTGCCGCTCCAGCCAGCGCTCGGCCAGCCGCCGCAGCCGGTCGGCCTTACCAGGCCGGACAGCCGCCATCGGATGCTCGTACGCCCCGTCGCGGCGCGTCTTGACCTCGCACACCACCAGCGACCCGGCGTCGAGGGCGACGATGTCGATCTCACCGTCCCGGCATCGCCAATTGCGCTCCAGGACGGTCATCCCGGCCTCGGCCAGCCGGCGCACCGCCAGATCCTCGCCGTACCGGCCCAGCGCTCCTCGCGCGTTCATTCGGCACCACCTCCGGCACCGACTGTGACGCCCCCGCGCCGCGCTATGGGATCTTGGACGTTTTCTGTGGACGGGCGGTCATCTGTGGATAACTCAGCCCCCCGGAAGGTCGAGGTCGCTCTTGTTCAGCTCCTCGATATTCACGTCCTTGAACGTGAGAACGCGTACTTGCTTCACGAAGCGGGCCGGTCGATACATGTCCCAGACCCAGGCGTCGGCCATCGACACCTCGAAAAAAACCTCACCCTGGACCGAGTGCACCTGCATCTCGTAGTCGTTGGTGAGATAGAAGCGGCGCTCGGTCTCGATCACATATTTGAACAGACCGACGACATCGCGGTACTCCCGGTAGAGCTTCAGCTCCATCTCGGTCTCGTACTTCTCGAGGTCCTCGGCGCTCATGGCATGTTCCCCTTCAGCCGTGCGTCCCCCCATTGTGCGTCAGACGCGCTCAGTCTCCAGGATCACCGGTGCACTCGGGGGTCCCTCGACGAGCAGCGTACGCAACAGCTGGGGCAGCCGTGTCGGATACACCGGCTCTGTCGCGGCGGCCAGCTCCTGCGCCGTCCACCATCGCAGCCCGGTCACACTGCGCCGCTCCAGCTCCGTCAGCCCGCCGCCGGTGCGCGTCGTGGCCTGTTCCGTACGGGCCAGGTAGTACCACTCGTCCTGATCCCAGCGCCGCCCGGCGAACGGGAAGGAGCAGATGCGCCGCCACAGCAGCGGGCCGAGCCGCGCGTCCGTGATCCCGGTCTCCTCCGCGAGCTCCCGGAGCGCCGCCTGCTCGCGGCTCTCGTCGCCCTCCAGGCCACCACCGGGGGTGAACCACCACGTCGTCGACGGATCGTCCGGCTCGAAGCCGTGGAGCAGCAGGATCCGGTCCTGTGGATCCAGCAGCACCACCCGGGCGACCTTCCGCAGCGGGGCCTCGGGGGTCCCGCCCGCGTCGGCCTCCCGCCCGGCTCCAGCGGCCCCGTCAGCCACGGGCCGCCACCTTCTCCTTCGCCTCGTCCCGCCGCCCGGCACCGGCTCCCCTGCGGCGGGCGACCGGCCCGTAGGCCGCGCCCGCCAGGATGAGCACGGCGCCGGTGACGACCGCTGTCAGGATGAGCCGCAGCGGCCCCGGCTGTGAGATGCCGCCGGGCAGCGCCTTGAACGCCCCGGGGCGCTCCAGCATCCCGAGGCCGCCCACCGGCCACGCGGTGGCGTCCACCCGGGCGGTCACCGCGCCTCGCGGTACGGCGCCATGGCTGCTGTCGGTGAGGTGCACCCGCGAGTCGAGGGAGTCGCTGCGGTGGTCGCCCATCAGGAACAGCCGGCCCTTGGGCACGGTGGTCGAGAACTGCGTCAGGGAGGCCGGCTCCGTGGACCGCAGATACGGTTCTTCGAGGACCTTGCCGTCCACGCTCAGCCGGCCCTGCTTGTCGCAGCACACGACCTTGTCGCCGTCGACCCCGACGACCCGCTTCACCATGGGCAGGGCGCCCCAGACCTCGTCCTGGAAGACCACCACATCGCCCCGGCGCACCTCGCCGCCGTCGATCCGCTGCGCGAGCACCCGGTTGCCCTTGGCGATGGTCGGCGACATGGAGTCGGTCGGGACGGTGTACGGCTTGTAGAGCACCGCGCCCCAGGCGAAGCCGCCCAGGAACAGCACACAACCGACGGCCACCGCCAGCCCGGACAGCACACTGCCCAGCTTGCCACCAGGCGGCTTGCCGCCCCCCACCCCTCGGGCTCCGCTCATTCCAGTGCTCCCGCCGTACGCAACAGACGTAGAAGATCAGGTTCCGCGTGCCCTGGGGGCACGGGACCGCACCTTACCCGGCGGTTCGGAACCCGTCAGCCGTCCCGTCGTACCTTGACGATCATCCTGCGGCGCCGCCACAGCACGATCGGCACCGCGCCCGCGAGCCCCACGGCCGACGGGGCCATCGAGGCCGCCGCGCCCAGCCCCGGCTGGTCGAAGGTGCCCGGCACCGACAGGGTGGACCAGCGGTCGATCGGCCAGGCGACGACGATCGCGCGCCCGACGACATCGTTCACCGAGACCGTGCCGTTGTGCAGATTCTGGTGGTAGCGGGAGTCCAGCGAGTCCTGACGGTGGTCACCCATCACCCAGATCCGGCCCTTGGGCACCGTGATCGGGCCGAACGGCTTCTCGTCACAGGGCGTGTTCCCGGGGAAGATATAGGGCTCGTCCAGCGGCTTGCCGTTGACGACGACCTTGCCGCCGCGCTTGCACCAGACCGTGTCCCCTCCGACCGCGATGACCCGCTTGATCAGGTCCTTCTCCTCCGCCGACGGCATCAGGCCGATAAAGCTGAGCCCCTTCTGGATGCCGTCGGCGATCGGGCCCGAGCTCTTCTGCTGCGTCTCGCCGAGCCAGCCGCCCGGGTCGTGGAAGACGACCACCTCGCCGCGCTCCGGCTTGGAGCCGAACCACGGCGTGAGCTTGTCCACCAGCACCCGGTCGCCCCGCTGCAGGGTGTCCTGCATCGAGTCGGACGGGATCGAGAACGCCTGCACCAGGAAGGTCTTGATCAGCAGCGCGAGAAGCAGTGCGATGCCGACCAGGATCGGCAGCTCCTTCCAGAAGGAGCGCACCTTCCGTTGCTTGCCGGTGCTCCGCTTCGCTCCCGGCCCGTCCTGCGAGCCGGAGGGATCCGCCTCGCCGGGGTCGCCCGGGGCGCCGGGCGACCCCGGCGTATCAGCCGTCTCGTCCGTGGGGGCACCGGTTTCGGGCGCCGCGGCCGCCCCGTCCCCGGGGTCCTGACTCCCCGTCCGGGGCTGCCTCTCGGGCTCTTCGTGACCGGATCGTGTGCCGACCGCCAAATCCCCCACATCCACTCCTCACGCCTGACTGCCGCCTGCCCCATGCACGGCGCAGGACCACCACTCCCATAACGAGCGGGAGTTCCGCAGGGGTCGGGAGCTGGACCATTCCTTGCTGATCCATGGGGGACACCTTATGCGGCGAGCCTGCCGTCTGTGTCGCCCCACTCGGCGCGTCCTGCACGGACGCATACGTTCCGGGCTCCTCGAGCCGCCGCATGTGTCCGAACGGCCAGGCGATCACCACGGCGCGGCCGACCACGCTGCTGTCCGAGACGGTGCCCTGATAGGGCTCGTCCAGATGCACCCGGGAATCCGCCGAGTTGGAACGGTGATCGCCCATCACAAAGATCCGCCCCTTCGGGACGGTCACCTTGAACTCCCGCTGCGACGGCGGGTTTCCCGGGTGCAGATACGGTTCGTTCAGCGGGGTCCCGTTGACCGTGACCTTGCCGTTCGTATCGCAGCACGCGACCGTGTCGCCGCCGACCGCGACCACCCGCTTGATCAGATCCTGTTCATCCGAGGACGGCAGCAGACCGATGAAGGTCAGAAACTCCTTGCCCTGCTTGATGACCGGCGGATCGTCCTTGGCCGGCTTGCGCTCGTCGTCCAGCCAGCCCCCGGGGTCCTTGAACACCACCACATCGCCACGCTCCGACTTCGAGCCGAACCACGGGGTGAACTTGTCCACCAGCACCCGGTCGCCGATCCGGATCGTCTGCTCCATCGAGCCGGACGGAATCACGAACGCCTGCACCAGGAAGGTCTTCAGGACCAGCGCGATCACCAGCGCCACGCCCACCAGGATCGGGATCTCCTTGACGGCCGAGCGACGCCGCCTGCGCTTGATACGGCGCTGGATCCTGCGCCGCTCCGCGCGCCCGCCCACCCGGCGCTCCCCCGGCAGACGCGGCTGCTCCTCGCCGAGCGCCAGGCCCCCGCGCCGCGTACCGGTCCGAGGCCGGCCGCGGCTACCCATGAGCGGCGCCCGGGTCGGCGTCATGTATGCCGCGCGGCTCCGCGGGCACGCCCGCGAAGGCGTCCGGCCGGCGCAGCTGGGACCAGCGGCCGGTGGGCCAGCCGATCCAGTCGGCGCGCCCGATCACCTTGTCGACGGGGACCGTGCCCCCGCCCGGCGCGCCGAGATGGTCGCGTGAGTCCCGGGAGTCGCCGCGGTGATCGCCCATCACCCACAGCCGTCCCTCCGGCACTACGATGTCGAAGGGCACCCGCGAGGGGGCGTCCCCCGGGTACAGGTAGTCCTCGTCCACCGGCTGACCGTTCACCTCGATCCTCCCCCGCTTGTCGCAGCAGGTGACCCGGTCACCGCCGACGCCCACCACGCGCTTGATGTAGTCGGACTCGGCCGGCTCGGCCAGTCCGACCGCCGCGGCCGCTCTGCGCAGCACACCGGTCACCGGGTTCCCGGACGCCTCCTCCTCGCGGAAGGAGCCGGTGCCGTCGAACACGACAACGTCGCCGCGGCGCGGATCGTCCCCGAAACGGTATGCGAGCTTGTTCACCAGCACCCGGTCCCCGGGGCGGAGGGTGTTCTCCATCGAGCCGCTGGGGATCAGAAACGGCTGCATCACCAGACCGCTCACCAGCAGTACAAGCACGGCGCAGGCCGTCGCCAGCAGCGCCGCCCGCCGCCATGGCCCGCCCCCGGTCAGCCACGCGCGCATCCGCGCCCACGGAGCCGGTGCGGGGGAAGCCGGCGCATGCGAAGAGCGCGACCGCTCCTCGTGCTCCTTCTCGGAGCAGGAGCGGTCGCGCTCCGCGAGCTGTCCTTGGGTGTCCATCGGGCCAGAGCCTATCCGCCCCGGCCGGATCATCCTGCGGTAGCTCAGTAGTCGCGCAAAACTGGGCGCGAACTCAGTTGTGGCGCTTCTCCTTGATCTTCGCGGCCTTGCCGCGGAGGTCACGCAGGTAGTAGAGCTTCGCACGACGCACATCACCGCGGGTGACCAGCTCGATCTTCTCGACGATCGGGGTGTGCACCGGGAACGTGCGCTCGACGCCGACGCTGAAGCTCACCTTGCGGACGGTGAAGGTCTCCCGCACGCCGGAGCCCTGGCGGCGGATCACGACGCCCTTGAACTGCTGGACACGGGAGCGGTTGCCCTCGATGACGCGGACGTGCACGTTGACCGTGTCGCCGGGGCGAAAGGTCGGGATGTCGCTGCGCAGCGACGCGGAGTCGACGGTGTCGAGCAGGTGAGACATGATCGTCTGCTTTCCTCGCCGATGCCACAGGTCATCAGCGGAATATCGGGTGATGATTCGGAGTGCCGCCCTCGTCGGACGGGCGTCGATCCCCCTGTGGCAGGGGCGCGCGCCCGGACGTACGGCAGCGGCCTATTCTTCCACGGCTCCGTCCGACCGCCCAAATCGGGCTCCCTCGTCGGACCCGGTCGCCTCCCAGCCCAGCTCGGCCAGGAGGGCGCGGTCGTGCTTGTCCAGCGCCGCCGGGTCGCAGCGCTCGATCAGATCGGGGCGCATCTCGCAGGTGCGGCGGAACGCCTCGTCCCGGCGCCAGCGCGCGATCTTGCCGTGATGGCCGCTGACCAGGACCTCCGGTATGGAGCGGCCACGCCACTCGGGGGGCTTGGTGTAGACGGGCCCCTCCAGCAGGTCGGCCATCGCGCCGGGGGCGAAGGAGTCGTCGCGGTGCGACTCGGCGTTCCCCAGGACCCCCGGCAGCAGCCGGGCCACGGCCTCGGTGATCACCAGGACCGCGGCCTCCCCGCCGGCCAGGACATAGTCGCCGATCGAGACCTCATGGACCTCGAGCCGCTCCCCGTACTCCTCGATCACCCGCCGGTCGATGCCCTCGTAGCGCGCGGGCGCGAAGATCAGCCAGGGACGCTCGGAGAGCTCGACCGCGAGGGTCTGGGTGAACGGTCGGCCGCTCGGGGTCGGGACGACCAGCGTCGGCTTCGCCAGCCCCTCGCCCTCCCCCGACGCGATGATCGCGTCCAGCGCCTCGCCCCAGGGCTCGGGCTTCATCACCATGCCCGGACCGCCGCCGTACGGGGTGTCGTCGACCGTGTTGTGCCGGTCGTGCGTCCAGACGCGCAGATCGTGGACGCGTACGTCCAGCTGACCGCGGGCGCGCGCCTTGCCGACCAGCGAGACGTTCAGCGGCTCCAGATACTCCGGGAAGATCGTGACGACGTCGAGCCTCATGACGACGCGTCCTCACGGCCGCTCGCGATCTCGGCGTCGGCCTCGTCCAGCAGCCCGGGCGGCGGGTCGATGACCGCGCGCTGCGCCTCCAGATCGATCTCAGGCACCACCTCGGAGACGAACGGGATCATCGCCTCGCTGCCGTCGGGGCGCCGGACGATCAGCAGATCCTGGTACGGCAGATGGGAGATCTCGGAGATCCGGCCCACCTCCGTGCCGTCCACGGTGACCACATCGAGATCGATCAGCTGGTGGTCGTAGAACTCCTCGGGGTCCTCGGGGACCTCCGTGGGGTCGACCTCCGCGATCAGCAGGATGTTACGCAGCGCCTCCGCACCCGTACGGTCCGTCACGCCCTCGAACCGCAGCAGCAGCCGGCCGCTGTGCACCCGGCCGGTCTCGATGGTCAGGGGCCCGGCCGAGGCGGGCTCGGTGGCCAGCACGGCGCCCGGGGCGAGCCTCAGCTCCGGCTCGTCCGTACGCACCTCGACGGTGACCTCACCCTTGATGCCATGGGCACGGCCGATCCGCGCGACAACCAACTGCACTATGCGATGTCCCTTCACACACACGGGCCGGGGACGGCCCAAGGCCGTCCCCGGCCCGTGCCGGTGCTCTTCTTGATCGCCTCAGCGGACCTGATCCACGTCGACGAGGTCGACGCGGATCCCGCGGCCGCCGATGGCGCCCACGACGGTACGCAGAGCGCGCGCGGTGCGGCCGTTACGGCCGATCACCTTGCCGAGGTCCTCGGGGTGCACCCGGACCTCCAGCACACGCCCACGACGCAGATCGCGCGAGGCGACCTGCACGTCGTCGGGATTGTCGACGATGCCCTTCACCAGGTGCTCGAGGGCTTCCTCGAGCATCCTCAGGCCTCGGTCGACGCGGTGGACTCAGCGGCCTCGGCCGCCTCGTCCGACTTCTTCTCCGCCTTCTTCGCCTTCTGGGTGATCGCCTCACCCTTCGGCTCGTCACCGGCGTCCTTGGCAGCGGCCTCGAAGAGGGCGCGCTTGTCGGCCTTCGGCTCGGCGACCTTCATCGGAGCCGGGGCGGGCAGACCCTTGAACTTCTGCCAGTCGCCGGTGACCTTGAGGATGGCGAGGACCGGCTCGGTCGGCTGCGCACCGACCTTCAGCCAGTACTGCGCACGCTCCGAGTCGACCTCGATGCGCGACGGGTTCTGCACCGGGTGGTACAGGCCGATCTCCTCGATGGCCCGGCCGTCACGGCGGGTACGGGAGTCGGCGACGACGATGCGGTAGTGAGGCGAACGGATCTTGCCCAGACGCTTCAGCTTGATCTTGACTGCCACGGAAGTGGTGTCTCCTGGTCTTGACGTGGTTGAGCACAACGAAGTGCCGCGTGGGGTTGCGGTACCCGAGTGCCCGATGGACGCGTCAGCCGGAGGAGAGAGGGGTCCTGGTCGGCTGTCGAGTACAGCGGACCATTCTGCCACACCGCGGCCGGTCAGCCGACCGCGGCCACCTCCGGGATACGGAAGGGCTTCCCGCATCCACCGCACATGATCGGCGCCTGGGCCAGCACCGACGGGACGACGCGGACATTGCGCCCGCATTCGCACACCGCCTTGACCCGGACGCCGCCACCGGACGAACCGTGCCGCGCGGCGGGCCCGCGGAAGGTGCGCGAGGTGTCGGCGGCGGTCGCGACGGTGTGCGCCTTGAGCGCCCGCTGGAGACGGTCGATCGTGGTCCGGTACCGCTTTCTCGCCTCGGGACTGAGGGTGACCAGCGAGAAGCCACTGCTGGGATGCGGCTCCTCGGAATGGTCGAGCCCCAGCTCCTCGGCGATCGCCAGGAACCGGCGGTTGTGGTAGCGGCCGGCGCGCGAGGTGTCACGGACACCGCGAGCGGCGGCGATGCCATGGACTGCCTCATGCAGCAGCCGTTCGAAGGAGAGCTCGGCGCCACACGCGGACGACGACTCTCCGATCAGCGATTCGGGCGCGGCAAGATCCGGCAGCTCGGGGTGGTGCCGTTGAATATCGGCCCACGCCTGTGCCAGCTCTGCGGCGAGAACAGGTGGTGTCGTGCTCACGTCGTGCTAACGAGCAGGGCCCGCCCGGTGTTCCGATTCCGGGGCATCCCAAATAATTTGCACGTACCAGTCAGTTCACGCTGATGTGCCACGACGAGGGCGGGTGCGTAAATGTATGGATGAGCCACGCACCGCGCCCCAAGGCGGTACGTACCGGTTCAGTAGGCGCGAGCGACAAAGGCGACGTTACCGGGCGCGTCATCGGAGTCCGGCACCGCCCCGTCCTCGGTGACCAGACACCGCACCGATACGGACTGCTCGGCGAGCGCCGCCTCGCCCTCCGGGCCCAGATCCGCCCACCGGATGCGCGCCCAGCCGCCCGCCGCCGCGGCCTCGGCCGCCTCCTGGACGCTCGTCACATCCGTAGTACGGGCCTCACGGCGCTCCCGCGCCTGGCGCAGCAGCAGCGCCTGGTCCTCCTCCAGGACCTTGGGCAGCAGCCCGGCCAGCAGCTCGGTGCGGACCGGCTCCTTGCCGCCCGGGATCCGCCGCGCCACCATCGCGGTGCCGCCCTCCAGATCCCGCGGGCCGACCTCGACCCGGACCGGGATCCCCTTGAGCTCCCAGTCGACCGCGCGCCGGCCGAAGGGGGTGTCCGTACGGTCGTCGACCCGGACCCGCACCCCCGCCGCCGTCAGCGCCTCGCCGATCTCGCGGACCTTGGCGAGCACCGCCTCATCGCCCTTGATCGCCATCACCACGACCTGGACCGGGGCCAGCCGCGGCGGGACCCGCAGCCCGTTGTCGTCACCGTGCATCATCACCAGCGCGCCGACCATCCGGGTCGTGCTGCCCCAGGAGGTCTGCCAGACCAGCTCCTGCGTGCCGTCCTTGGACAGATAGGTCGTATTGAAGGCGCGGGCGAAGTTCTGGCCGAGCTCATGGCTGGTGCCGAGCTGAAGCGCCTTGCCGTCGCCCATCATCCCCTCAAGCGTGAGGGTGTTGAGGGCGCCCGCGAAGCGCTCCTTGGCGGTCTTGCGGCCCAGGACGACGTCCATCGCCAGGACGTTCTCCATGAAGTCGGCGTAGACGTCGCGGTGGATGCGGGCGGCGAAGTCCCGGGCGTCCTCGTAGGTGGCGTGGGCGGTGTGGCCCTCCTGCCAGAGGAATTCGGTCGTCCGCAGGAAGAGCCGCGGCCGCAGCTCCCAACGCACCACATTGGCCCACTGGTTGATCAGCAGCGGCAGATCGCGGTAGCTCTGCACCCACTTGGAGAAGTACTCGTTGACGATCGTCTCGGAGGTGGGCCGGACGACGACCGGCTCCTCGAGCTCCTTGCCGCCGCCGTGCGTGACGACCGCGAGCTCCGGTGCGAAGCCCTCGACGTGATCGGCTTCCCTCGTCAGATAGGACTGCGGGATGAAGAGCGGGAAGTACGCGTTCTCAGCGCCCGCCGCCTTGATCCGGGCGTCCATGTCCTGCTGCATCCGCTCCCACAGCCCGTACCCGTACGGTCGGATCACCATGGTGCCGCGCACCGGACCGTTATCGGCCAGCTCGGCCTTGTTGATCACGTCCTGGTACCAGCGGGGGAAATCCTCCACCCGGGGGGTGAGCACGGGAGCCTTTGCCATGGCGCCGATCGTACGGCGACGACGCACAGAACCGTGAATCGAATAAAAGGGGCGAGGGCGACCGGGGGCGGTCCGGGGAGCAGGGCGAACACAAGGGCGTGCGGGGGCGCACAAAAGGGGCACGCAAGCACGGCCGTGAAACCTCTGGACGCGGGGACGGATGGGGAGTTCTCTGGCATACGGGGGTGGACGCCACAGCGCACGACGGCGGATGTGAACCGGATCTGACGACGGCACTTCTCTTTCGCTGATTGGGGCCCTTTGATGACATCAACGCTCGTACGGCGGCACCTCCCGCATCCCTCCATCTCGCGCGCGGCCGACCCCCACGCCCGCGCCCGCGACTGGGCGGAGATCCAGGAACGGATGCTGGTGCCGCTGTACGAGGCCGTCTACGCACGGCTGGACATCGGCGCCGGAACCCGGCTGCTCGGCCTGGGCTGCGGCTCGGGCCTGGCCCTCCTCATGGCGGCAGCGCGCGGCGCGGCCGTCTGCGGGGTCGACAGGGACGAGCGGCGCCTGGACCTCGCCCATGAGCGGCTGACGCCCCCGGGCGCGCCGCCCCGGGGCGACACCGCGCACCCCGCGCCACGGCTGGGACTCGGCGGCCCGGAGAGCGCCTGTGTACGCGAGGCGGGCCCGGAGGCCGGGGCGGGCTTCACCGTGGTGACCGCTTTCGAGCCACTGCCCACCCCGGGCACGGGCCCCGCGGTGGCCTCGGCGGCCGCCACACTCGCGGCCGCCGGCGCGCTCACCGAGCGCGGCGGCGCCGTGGTGCTCGTCGGCTGGGGCCCACCGGAGCGGTGCGCCACCTCCGCCGTCCTACGGGTGGGCGCGCGGCTGGCGGACTCGATGTGCGCCCCGGCCCGCTGGCGGCCGTGCGGCCGGGACGACCTGGAGGAGCTGGCCGAGCGGGCCGGGCTGCGACCGGACGGCTCGGGCCGGGTGGCCTGCCCGTTCGGCTACGCCGATATGGACAGCGCGGTGCGCGGGCTGCTGTCGACCGGGCTGTTCGACGCGGCGGAGCGGGCCACCGACCCGACCCAGGTGGCCAAGGAGATCGCCGAGGCGGTCCACCCGCATCAGCGCGCGGACGGCACGGTGTGGATGCCGAACGTTTTCCGCTACCTGATTGCCCGGGCGTGAGCCCGGCCCACCCGTGACCCGCATGGCCGCGCGCTCGTGGGAGCACACGCCCGACGGCGACACGGCTTGTGCTCCGCCCTCGCGGAGATGAACCGCGCGGGCGGACAGCGGATCGGCAGCCCGGTGGACTGTCGCTCCCCGCGACTGCGGGGTTGCCCGGGCGGGGCGCCTGCGTGCGCCCCGCCCGAAGCGTCACTTCGGGGGAAGGAAGTTCTTGAACTCCTGCGGGAGTTCGAAGTTCTCCGCTTCCTCTCCCCCGTCAGGCAGGCCGAACGCGCCGCCCTGCTCCCGGCGCGCTGCGGCTTCCTGCTCCTGCTGTGCTCGCTTCAGGGGGTTTCCGCTGCGCTGGCGCCCCTTGGCCTTCTTCTGCGGCTTGCCCTTGCGCTTGGCACCGCCGCCCATGCCCGGCATGCCCGGCATCCCTGGCATACCCGGCATACCGCCCTGGGCCATCTTCGACATCATCTTGCGCGCGTCGAAGAACCGCTCCACCAGGTTCTTGACCGCGCTCACCTCGACGCCGGAGCCGCGCGCGATACGGGCGCGGCGCGAGCCGTTGATGATGTGGGGGTCCTGGCGCTCGGCGGGCGTCATCGACTTGATGATGGCCGCGGTACGGTCCACGTCCCGCTCGTCCAGATTGTTGATCTGGTCCTTCATCTGGGCCATGCCCGGCAGCATCCCGAGCAGCTTGGAGATGGAGCCCATCTTGCGGACCTGCTCCATCTGCGCCAGGAAGTCGTCGAGCGTGAACTCCTTCGGCCCCTTCGCCAGCTTGGCCGCCATCTTCTCGGCCTCTTGCTGGCTGAAGGTCTGCTCGGCCTTCTCGATCAGGCTGAGCATGTCGCCCATGCCGAGGATGCGGGACGCCATGCGGTCCGGGTGGAACGCGTCGAAGTCGTCCAGCTTCTCGCCGTTGGAGGCGAACATGATCTGGCGGCCGGTGACATGCGCGATGGACAGCGCGGCACCGCCGCGCGCGTCGCCGTCGAGCTTGGAGAGCACCACGCCGTCGAAGCCGACGCCGTCGCGGAACGCCTCGGCGGTGTTCACCGCGTCCTGGCCGATCATCGCGTCGACGACGAAGAGGACCTCGTCCGGGCGGACCGCGTCGCGGATGTCCGCCGCCTGCCGCATCAGCTCCTCGTCGATGCCGAGGCGGCCGGCGGTGTCGACGATCACGACGTCGTGCTGCTTGGTCTTGGCGAACTCGATCGAGTCCTGGGCCACCTTCACCGGGTCGCCGACGCCGTTGCCGGGCTCCGGGGCGAAGACCGCGACGCCGGCGCGCTCGGCGACCACCGAGAGCTGGTTGACGGCGTTGGGGCGCTGGAGGTCACACGCGACCAGCAGCGGGGCGTGGCCCTGGCTCTTCAGCCAGCGGCCGAGCTTTCCGGCGAGCGTGGTCTTACCGGAGCCCTGCAGACCCGCGAGCATGATCACGGTCGGCGGCTGCTTGGCGAAGCGGAGCCGGCGGGACTCGCCACCGAGGATGCCGACGAGCTCCTCGTTGACGATCTTGATGACCTGCTGGGCCGGGTTCAGCGCATGGGAGACCTCGGCGCCGAGCGAGCGTTCCTTGATCTGCTTGATGAAGGCCCGCACGACGGGCAGCGCGACATCCGCTTCGAGCAGGGCGATGCGGATCTCGCGCGCCGTGGTGTCGATGTCGGCCTCGGAGAGGCGGCCCTTGCCCCGGAGGTTCTTGAAAGTCGCTGCGAGGCGATCGGAGAGGGTATCGAACACGGTGGTCGCGAATCCTTCGGTCGGATGTCGGTCTGCGGTCGGCCTCCAAGGGTATCCGCCCGCCGAGCGTACGGTCTTCCCCCGTGCCGCGGCCGCTCCCCTTCACCCCTGTCGCAGGGCCCCCTCGACCTCCTGGGCCACCTCCGCCGCGCGCGTCGGCTTCAGGGGTGCCCCGCTCGTATCGGTGACGTAGAAGGCGTCCACCGCGTTCGCGCCGAGCGTGGAGACATGGGCGCTGCGCACCGCCACTGCGGCGTCCTCCAGGGCCCGGCCGATGCGGTGCAGCAGACCGGGCACGTCCTGGGCGCGGACCTCGACCACCGTGGCGAGCTCGGAGCTGCCGGGCGCGATGGTGACCCGCGGTGGCGGGGCGTGCACCCCGCGGCGGCGCGGATACTTCCGGTACGCCGCCTCGCGCTCCGCGAGCCGGGCGACGATGTCGAGCGAACCGTCCAGGGCCCGCAGCAGATCGTTCCGCAGCCGCGCGGCCTGCGGCAGCGAGCCGTACTCGGCCGCCACCCGCCAGCTCAGCAGCAGGACGCCGGCGGCCTTGCCCGCGTCGGCCGGCCCCTCCAGCTCCGCCGGCAGCCCAACCGCGCGCAGATCCGCCGCCCGCACCGTGAGCCGGTGCAGGGCCAGCACCCCGGCAGCCGCCGGGAGGACGCCGGGCTGGTCGGGGACGGCGATCAGCAGCTCGACGCCGACCGGCTCCGATCCGGTCGGCTCCTCGGCCTCCGGCGGCCCCTCGACGCCCGCCGGGAGGATGGCGGTCTTCCCGGGCGGCAGCGCCTCCGACCGCGCGTGCAGGGCCAGCACGGGGCCGCCGGTGCGCCAGGCCTCGATCGCGAGCCGCTCCTGCTCGGCCGTCGTCTGCTGCGGGGCGGTCGAGTCCGCCGCCGGCTCGCCCGCGAGGACGGCCGCGACCCGCTTGACCAGATCGGCGACGATCGAGCCGCGCCAGGCGCTCCACGCGGCGGGTCCGGTGGCGAGCGCGTCGGCTTCGGTGAGGGCGTGCAGCAGCTCCAGGGTGACCGGGCTGCCCACGGCCTCGGCGACCGAGCGCACCGTGGCCGGATCGTCCAGGTCGCGGCGGGTGGCGGTCTCGATGAGCAGCAGATGGTGGCGTACGAGGGTGGCGAGGACGGCGACGTCCGCGCGGTCGAAGCCGATCCGGGCGGCCACGTCGCGGGCGATGGTCTCCCCGGCCACCGAGTGGTCGCCGGGCCAGCCCTTGCCGATGTCGTGCAGCAGCGCGGCGACCAGCAGCAGATCGGGGCGGCCGACGCGGCGGCTGAGGGCGCTGGCCCGTACGGCGGTCTCGACGAGATGCCGGTCGACGGTCCAGCGGTGCACGGGGTTGCGCTGGGGGCGGCAGCGCACCCGCTCCCAGTCCGGCAGCAGCCGGGTGATCAGCCCCTCGGCCTCCAGGGCCTCCCAGACCTCCACGGTGGACTCGCCGGCGCCCAGCAGCGTGATCAGCTGCTCCCGGGCCTCGGGCGGCCATGGCACGGGCAGCGGCCGCGCCGCGGCGGCCAGCCGCCGTACGGCGTGCAGCGAGAGCGGCAGACCGGCCTGGGCGGCGGCCGCGGCGGCCCGCAGGGGGAGCACGGGGTCGCGCTCGGGACGCGCGGCGCGGGCCAGCACCACCTCGCCGCCCTGTTCGACGACGCCCTCGGCGAGCGGGCTGCGCTCCCCCGCGTCCGTGCCGCTCCCGGCGCCCGCCCGGCCGCCGCGCCCGCGGAGCAGTCCGCGCAGCCGCGGCCGGGCCGCCGAGCGGGCCCGCAGCACCCGTTCGACCTCGCGCCAGGTGACATCGCTCGCGTACGAGACGGTCCGCGCGGACTCGTAGACCTGGCGCAGCAGGGTGTCGGCGTCCAGCAGCCCGAGCGCGGCCGCGACCTGGTCCTGCTCCTGGAGCGCGAGCCGGTCGGTGGCGCGGCCGGTGGCCAGATGGAGCGCGTCGCGGGCGTCCAGCAGGCGCCGGCGCGCGTCGTCGAGGCCCTCGCGGGGCGCGTCGGCGAGCCAGGAGGCGGCGATGGCGCGCAGCGCGGTGGCGTCGCGCAGCCCGCCGCGGGCCTCCTTCAGATCGGGTTCGAGGAGGAACTGGAGCTCGCCGTGGCGCTGGCCGCGCTCCTGGCACAGTTCGTGCAGTTCGGGCAGGCGCCGGGGGGCCTGGGTCCGCCAGTCGGCGAGGACGGCGGTGCGTAGCCCTGCGGTGAGGGCGGCGTCGCCCGCGATATGGCGGGCGTCGAGCAGGCCGAGCTGGACCTTGAGGTCTTCGCCCGCGGTCTTGCGGGCCTCGTCGGGGGTGCGTACGGAGTGGTCCAGGGCCAGGCCCATGTCCCACACGGGATACCAGACGTGGTCGGCGAGCGAGGCGAGGGCGGAGGAGCCGGCGGTGCCGTCGTGCAGCAGCAGCACATCGAGGTCGCTGCGTGGGGACAGCTCGCCGCGTCCGTAGCCGCCGACCGCGACCAGTGCGACGCCCTGCCCGATCCCGGCGGTCCCGGCGCCGCCGGTGAGCAGCGCGGCGAGCCAGTGGTCGGTGAGCTCGGCGAGGGCGGAACGGCGCGGCGGCCCGGACCGCGACCCCTCCTGGAGGAGTCGCAGCCGGGCCGCCGCGTAGCCGCCGGGCCCCGAGTCGGTGGTCTCAGTCGTGGTCCGGGCGCGTTCCGTCAACTCGGCTCCCTGTCGTGCCGTGGCCGTCCGGTGGTCTGGGCCCTCAGAGGGCGTCCGGTCCGCGCTCGCCGGTGCGGACCCGGACCGCGGTCTCGACGGGGACGCTCCATACCTTGCCGTCCCCGATCTTGCCCGTGCGGGCGGCCTTGACCACGACGTCGATGAGGTCGTCGGCGTCGTCGTCCTCGGCCAGCACCTCTATGCGGACCTTGGGCACCAGGTCGACGGTGTATTCCGCGCCCCGGTAGACCTCGGTGTGGCCGCGCTGGCGCCCGTAGCCGCTGGCCTCGGTGACGGTCAGACCCTGGACGCCGAACGCCTGCAGCGCCTCCTTGATCTCCTCGAGCCGGTGCGGCTTCACTACTGCCGTGATGAGCTTCACGCGTCCACCTTCTTGTTCTGCGGCGCGGTCGCGCCGGTCGCGGCCTGACTGGCGGCGGGCACCGTACTACGGGGCGATCCGCCGACCGCGCTGAAGTCGTAGGCCGTCTCGGCGTGGAACGCCTGGTCGATGCCGCTGATCTCGTCGTCCTCGTCGGCCCGGAAGCCGATGGTGACGTGGATCAGCTTGGCGAGGATCCAGGAGACGACGAAGGAGTAGGCCAGCACCGTGAAGGCGCCGAGGGCCTGCTTGCCCAGCTGGCTCATGCCGCCGACGCCATCGGTGGCAAGGACGCCGACGAGGAGGGTGCCGATGAGACCGCCGACCAGGTGCACGCCGACCACGTCGAGCGAGTCGTCGTAGCCCAGCTTGTACTTGAGGCTGACGGCCCAGGAGCAGACGACGCCCGCGACGAGGCCGATCACGATGGCGCCCCGGGCGTCGACCGCCGCGCCGGAGGGGGTGATGGCGACGAGGCCCGCGACCGCGCCGGAGGCGGCGCCCAGCGTGGTGAACGCGCCGTGCCGGATGCGCTCGTAGGCGAGCCAGCCGAGCATCGCCACGCCGGTGGCGATCTGGGTGTTGAAGGCCATGTTGGCGGCGGTCTCATCGGCGGACAGGGCGGAGCCGGCGTTGAAGCCGAACCAGCCGAACCACAGCAGACCGGAGCCCAGCATCACCAGCGGAAGGTTGTGGGGACGCATCGGGTCCTTCTTGAAGCCGATGCGCTTGCCGAGCACCAGGGCCACGGCGAGTCCGGCGGCGCCCGCGTTGATGTGGACCGCCGTGCCGCCCGCGAAGTCGATCACTTCCTTCTTGAACAGCCAGCCGTCGGCCTGCCACACCCAGTGCGCGACGGGGAAGTAGACGACCGAGACCCACAGGGTGATGAACAGCGACCACGCGCCGAACTTGACGCGGTCGGCGACGGCTCCGCTGATCAGCGCGGGGGTGATCACCGCGAACATCAGCTGGAAGAGCGCGAAGGCCATGACCGGCACCGCGTCGGGCTTCTCACCCCACAGGGAGGTCGGCTCGATGCCCTTGAAGCCGATGTGGTCGAGGTTGCCCAGCAGTCCGCTGCCGATGTCGTCGCCGAAGGTGAGCGAGTAACCGAACAGCACCCACAGCAGTGAAACGATGCCCAGCGAGATGAAGGACATCATCAGCATGTTGAGGGCGCTCTTCACTCGCACCATGCCGCCGTAGAAGAAAGCCAGGCCAGGGGTCATCAGCATCACGAGTGCGGCGCTGATCAATACGAACGCGGTATTTGCGCCATTCAAGGTGGACGTCTCCTCGCAACGACGGCCCGTGCGGGCAGAACATGGGTGGGCCGGTATTCGCCACGAGGTTGGCGCAGCGCCGTTTCAGTCGATGCCACCCGATGTTTCACGGCAGTGACGAAGGGCGCCGGAGTGTTACGCGCCGATGAACCGCTGTCACAGGGGCCGAGCGTTCCGTTACCGCGTCGCCATCATCGCCGGCCGCTCAGACGGCCCGGCCGACGCCCGCCGCATCGGGGGTGTCGGGCATAAGGGTGATCAGCTGCTCGCTGAGATCGGCGATCTCCGGTACGTCGCCGAACTGGCGCACCGCCGTGTCCACGGTCTTGCGCAGCCGGTTGTTCACCCGCTCCGAGCGCACCCGCTGGGCGAGCGGCAGTGCCTTCTCGGTCACCGCCGCGCACTGCTCGGGCCGCTTCTGGAGGAGATGGACAGTGGCCATGCCGATCAGGTTGAGCGCATACGAACGCTGATGGCCGCCCTCGCGCTCGGCCTCCTGGCCGAAGAGCTCCACGGCCCTGCGCATCACCGGGTCGGCGAGCTCCGCGTAGGTGGGGCTGCGCCCGGCCACATAGGCGAGATCGCGGTAGGAGTGGGCGTTCTCCGCGTTGAGCTCGGCCTCGGAGAAGAAGTCGATCCAGTCCGGGTCGCCGTCGCCCGCGGCGCAGTCGGCGAAGGTGTCCTCGGCCATCTTGACCGCGCGGTGGCATTTGCTGGGCTGGCCCATATTGGCGTACGCGCGGGCCTCCATCGCATACAGCATGGCCTGGGTGCGCGGGGTGCCGCTCTCCCGGCTGCCGTACTGCGCGAGATGGATCAGCTCCAGCGCGTCGTCGGGCCGCCCGACGTGGATCATCTGACGGCTCATGCTGGAGAGGATGTAGGAGCCGAGGGGCCGGTCGCCGGATTCCTTGGCGGCGTGCAGCGCGAGCACGAAGTACTTCTGCGCGGTGGGCTGGAGCCCGATGTCGTAGCTCATCCACCCGGCCAGCTCGGCGAGCTCGCCGGCGACCTTGAACAGCCGCTTGGAGACCAGCTCCGGATGCGGCTCCTGCAGCAGATCGGTGACCTCGTGCAGCTGGCCGACCACCGCCTTGCGGCGCAGGCCGCCGCCGCACTGGGCGTCCCAGGCGCGGAACATCGTGATGGTGGACTCCAGCAGCTCCAGCTCGGGCTCGGAGAGCCGGGAGATCCGCCGGGTGCGGCCGCCGTCCGACGGCCGGGCGCCCGCGGGCTGTCCGCTCGGCGAGGGGACGAGCCAGCGCTGCATGGGCTCGATGAGGGCCGGGCCCGCGGAGAGCGCGAGCGAGGTGCCGAGGAAGCCGCGCCGGGCGAGCATCAGATCGCTGCGGGAGAACTCGCCGATCAGCGCGACCGTCTCCGGACCGGCCCAGGGAAGGTCCACCCCGGATACGGACGGTGACCGGTGGGCCGGGCGCAGCCCGAGGTCCTCGATGCCGACGACACAGCCGAAGCGCTCGGAGAACAGCTCGGAGAGGATGTGCGGAATCGGCTCGCGCGGCTGCTCACCGTCCAGCCAGCGGCGCACCCGCGAGGTGTCCGTGCTGATGTGATGAGCACCTAACTGCCGTGCTCTGCGGTTGACTTGACGCGCCAGCTCGCCCTTCGACCAGCCGCTCCGCACGAACCACGACCCCAATTGCGCATTGGGGCGCTTCTCAGCACCGCCGCCACCGTCGCCCACTGGAACGCCCCCATCCCACGAATCTTCCCGGACCGCCACCAGAATGCCCTCTGTCACGGTCTGTTGTCCCCGCGATACGGCGCATCAACCGTCCGGGCGAGGAACCGCTTCATGCCAGTGGCATGTACCGATCCGTACTCCGCCGGTCATCAGCCCGCACTCCACCGAGCATCACTCTCGGGGACTGTGCACTGAAAGTAATCCTACGATCACGCCTCCGGCGAGGGAGTTCGCGAAAACGCCACCATTCGCCACCCCTTCGAATGAACCCCTTCATCGATCCGCACGATTCACTTGACACCGGGGCGACCGGGAAAGGTGAAGCGGTGCGCACGGGGGCGCACGAGTCGCGTCACACCACCTCCGTCACATCGAAGCGCACCACCGCCGCACCACAGCGGCGACGGAGCGTCATCACCACACTCCTGCTCGTAACCATCGAGAGCGCGACCCGTTGGAGGGGGCATGGGCTTCACGATCGGCGGCATCCGGGACATGCGGTCCGGCTCACGGCGCCGCGGCCGTGCGTCCGAGTCCACGACGGTGGCGGAGTACACCGGGCTGTGGGGCTGGGACGTGGTGCCGGGCGCCCGGGCAACACGGGGCACGAGTGGCAGCAGAAACGAATGTTCATGTGGCGCGGCCGACTGTGCCTCCCCCGGCGCCCATCCGCTCTCCTTCGCCTCCGGCGTCCCGGCGGGCGCCACCCTCGACGCCGCCGCGGCCGCGTGGGAGGAGGTCCTGGGGGCCGCCGTACTCCTTCCCGTGGGCCGTTCGTTCGACGTCCTGGAGGTCGCGGAGTACGCGGGCCGCCACGCCCTGGTCCGGCTGGAGCGAATGGGGCTTCCGCTCGGCCCGGTGGCCGTCACTCCGCACGGGCGCGCCCAGTTCTTCGTCGCCCCGGGCGCCGCCGCCGAACTTCCCGAGCTGCTCTACCGCATGGGCTGGGACGACGCCGAGCTCGATCTGCGCTGTCTGGGCCCCGGCGACCATGTCACCGCCCCGCCCTCCGACCTCGGCGGCCTCGGACCGGTCCGCTGGCTGCGGCCGCCGGCCTTCGACACGGCGGGCCGCCCGCCGCACGCCCGGCTGGTCCTGGGCACGCTCGCCTATGTGAGCCACCGGGCCGGGGCCTGAAAAAGCCGGACGGGCTGGATGGTCGTCCAGCCCGTCCGGCGTGTTGACACGGGGGATGTGCCCACCGGGCTCAGTCGCCGATCAGCGCGTCGACGAACGCCTCCGGCTCGAACGGCGCGAGATCGTCCGCGCCCTCGCCCAGCCCCACCAGCTTGACCGGCACGCTCAGCTCGCGCTGGACCGCGACCACGATGCCGCCCTTGGCGGTGCCGTCCAGCTTGGTCAGCGCGATGCCGGTGATGTTCACGACCTCCGCGAACACCCTCGCCTGCACCAGGCCGTTCTGCCCGGTCGTGGCGTCGAGCACGAGCAGCACCTCGTCCACCGCGCCGTGCTTCTCCACGACCCGCTTGACCTTGCCGAGCTCGTCCATCAGGCCGGTCTTGGTGTGCAGTCGCCCCGCGGTGTCGATGAGGACGACGTCCGCGGACTCGGCGATGCCCTCCTTGACCGCGTCGAAGGCGACCGACGCCGGGTCGCCGGCCTCGGGGCCCCGGACCGTACGGGCGCCGACCCGCTCGCCCCAGGTCTGCAGCTGGTCGGCGGCGGCCGCGCGGAAGGTGTCGGCCGCGCCGAGCACGACCGACTTGCCGTCGGCGACGAGTACGCGCGCGAGCTTGCCGGTGGTGGTGGTCTTGCCGGTGCCGTTGACCCCGACGACCATGACGACGCCCGGCTTCTCCTCACCGTTCGTGCCCACACCGCTCTCGGTGTGCACGGTGCGGTCGGCCTCGGTGCCGACCAGGCGCAGCAGCTCCTCGCGGAGCAGACCGCGCAGCTCCTCGGGGGTACGGGTGCCGAGCACCTTGACGCGCTCGCGCAGCCGCTCGACCAGCTCCTGCGTCGGCGCGACGCCGACGTCGGCGGTCAGCAGGGTCTCCTCGATCTCCTCCCAGGTCTCCTCATCGAGGCGCTCCCGGGACAGCAGCGTGAGCAGTCCCTTGCCCAGGGTGGTCTGGGAGCGGGAGAGCCGGGAGCGCAGCCGCACCAGCCGGCCGGCGGTGGGCTCCGGGACCTCGATCGGCGGGACCTCGGGGACGACGGGGGCGGGGGCCTCCGCGGTCGCGGCCGGGGCCTCGGCCCCGGGCAGGTCCACCTCCTCGATGGTTCTGCGCGGTTCCTCACGCGGGGTTTCGGCCTCCTCGCCGACATGCGGCTCGGCGGGCGGCGCGGTGACGGACGGGCTGCTCGACGGTGCCGAGGGCAGTCGCTTCTTTTTGCGGCTGCTGATCACAAGCCCGCTGGTCGCGGCGAGCACGACCACAGCGATGACTACAGCAAGGATGACGAATTCCATAACCCACCCAGTATCAGCCACGAGCCGGAGCGAGTCATTCGCCTCCCAGTCCGGCTTCCCGGGCGCGCACGATCGCCTGGGCGCGGTCACGCACCTGGAGCTTGGCGAAGATGGAGCCGACGTGGTTGCGTACGGTCTTGTCGGTGACCACCAGCCGCTGGGCGATCTGGCGGTAGCCGAGTCCGGCCGCGAGCAGGTCCAGGACCTCGCGTTCGCGTGCGGTCAGGGTGGGGAACGCCTCCTTGGCCGAGGCGGAGCCGGAGGCGCCGAGCAACGCCCCGAGCCGTTCCGCCATCCGCGGGCTGAAGACCGCGGCGCCGCGCGCCACGGTGTGCAGCGCCCGCAGGATCTCGTCCCGGCCCGCGCCCTTGAGGAGGTAGCCGCGGGCCCCGGCGCGCACGGCGGCCAGCAGGCTGTCGTCGTCCTCGGACATCGTCATGACCATGACCCGCACCTCAGGGCGGTCGCACAGGATCCGCCGGGTCGCCTCCAGACCGGACCGGCCGGGCAGCCCGAGGTCCATGACCATGAGGTCGGGACCGGTGCGCCCGGCCTCGGCGACCGCCTCGTCCGCGCAGGCCGCCTGGCCGACGACGGCGAAGGCGTCGTCGAGGTTGACGGCGGCGGCCAGACCCTCGCGGAAGAGCGGATGGTCGTCCACCAGGAGTACGCGCCACTGCGGCGGTTCCGCGGTTGCTGTCACTGGGTCGGGGTCCTTTCCCAGGGCGTGGTTGACGCGATGAGCGCTGTGCACCCCTCATGTCCGGTGGTCTTCCGGTGTTCCTCGGGGTTGCCGTGCTCCCCGGGCCCGGCCAGCGGTAGTACGGCGTGCACCACCGTGCCCGTCGCGGATCCGGTGACCGAGCAGGAGCCGCCGATCTCCTCGGCCCGCTCGGCCACCGAGGCGAGGCCGATGCCGGGCACCGCGGTCTCGCGCAGGCCACTGCCGTCGTCGATGACCTTGACCTCCAGGGTGTCCGGGCCCGCCGTCAATTCCACCCCGACCTGGCGCGCCCGGGCGTGTCGTACGGCGTTGGTGAGCGACTCCGCCGCGATCCGGTACGCGGCCGTCTCCACGCCCGGCGACAGCGGGGGCAGCACGGCCGGGCGGCTGGCCACGCTCACCCGCAGCCCGTCGACGCCCAGCCGGTGCGCCAGATCCCGAACGGCCCCGGTCAGCCCGCGCTCGGCCAGCGCGGCGGGGGCGAGGCCCGCGGTGATCCGCCGCACCTCGACCAGAGCCTCGGCGAGCGTCTCGGCGGCCTCGCACAGCTGGGGGCGGGCCGGGTGGCCGGGCGGGCAGGAGGTCTGGGCGATGTCCAGGCGCAGCCGGACGGCGGCCAGCTGGGGGCCGAGGCCGTCATGGATCTCCCGGCGCAGCCGGCGGCGCTCCTGTTCGCGGGCGAGCACCAGCCGCTCGCGCGCGGCCTGGGCCTCCTCGGCCAGGCGCAGCGCGGCGAGCGCGGGAGCCGCCTGGTCGGCGAGCAGGGACAGCAGCCCGCTGTCGCGCTCGGCGGGGGTGCCGGAGCCGTCGCGGGATACTTCGAGGCGGCCGACCGTCCGGCCGTGCAGGCGCAGGACGAAGGTCTGCACCGGGCCGGTGAGCGGCGCCCCGGCGGCGGCCAGGCATCTGGGCCCGGCGCGGGTTGCGACGCTGACAGCGGCGCCCGAGACGCCGAGGTCCTCCACGGCGCTGCGGCAGATCTGCTGGGGCACCTCGCCCGGGTGCGGGGCCTGCTGGAGCCGTACGGCCAGGGCGCTGACGGCTTCGTGCGGGCGGGCCCGGGGCCCGTAGAAGGCGCGCTCGACGCGGAGCGTGAGCCAGCGGGCGCTCGGCCGCAGGGCCCAGCCCAGGACGAGCGCGCAGCCCGCGGCGGCGGTGGTGGCCCCGCTCCGTACGGAGGGGACGCCCGCCTGTACCGCGACGACCGCGCAGACGACGACGGCGGCCAGTGAGGTGAGCACGAAGGCGCGGGCGAGGCGGTGGCTGGTGGAGCGGTCCAGTCGCCATATGCCGGTGCGGGCGACGCCC
Organism: Streptomyces sp. NPDC005393; assembly: GCF_040606675.1. Lineage (NCBI taxonomy): Bacteria > Bacillati > Actinomycetota > Actinomycetes > Kitasatosporales > Streptomycetaceae > Streptomyces > Streptomyces sp. NPDC005393. Next base: position 82,761 of record NZ_JBEXFG010000022.1, read on the forward strand.
AGGCAGATGGCGGCCGCCCAGACCGCGCTGCCCACGGTGCGGGCCACGATGGTGGGCATGCCCTCGCCCCACTCGGACAGCAGCAGGGAGACACAGGCCGGATAGGCGCCTGCGAGCAGCGCCCAGTCGCGCCGCTCGGCGCCCCGGGAGGCGGCCGCGCGGCAGCACAGGGCCGCGGTGACCACCGCGGCGACCGTGCGCAGCACCCATGGCTCGGCCTCGGCGTAGGTGCCCAGCTGGTCGAAGGCCCACTGTCCGCACGCGGTGCCGAACGCCGGGTTGGGCACGGTGCCCACCAGCGGCTCGCTGATCAGCCACAGCACCGCGTAGCCCAGCCAGTAGGCGGACGCGCCCGCGCTGATCGCCCACCACTGCCACCGGCGCTGGGCGCCGCGCGGGAAGAGCCACAGCGGCAGCAGGAGGACGGTCAGCGGGCGGCAGACCATCTTGGCGGCGGCGAGCAGCAGCGACAGCAGGGCGCCGGTCGTGCCGAGGTCGGCGAGTCCCAGCAGTCCGGCCGCGGCCGAGGGCAGCAGCCACAGGCCCCCGGCCACCAGCAGGACGCTGCCGTACCGCCGCGCCGACCGCTCGGCGAGCAGGAGTACGCCGACGCCCAGCACCGGGACGCCGACGGCCACCCGGGTCAGCACGGTGGCGCCGCGGGGGCGCGGGTAGGTCAGGGCGAGCCATTGGTCGTTCACCCGCAGCAGTCCGGCGAGCCAGCCGGCCAGCACCACCACGAAGAGCGCCGATATCCCGCCCGCGGCCCGCACGGCGCGGTCCTTCGGCAGTGCGGCACGTCCCATGTCAGGCGGCGACCGGCCCGTCGGCGAGGGCCCGGGGTCCGCTCGCGCGGGAGCCGCCCCTGACCCACAGCGTGACGTAGTTGTCGCTGCGGCCGGGGCGGCACTTGTACTCGTCCCATCTGTGGTGCTGGATCCCGGCCTTGCCGGCCCGCTGACAGGCCCCGGTGGTGTCGAAGTGGCCCGCCTCCCGCCAGGACGCGTCCTCGGACGCGGCGGCCGGGGAGGCGGTGGAGGTCCACATGACGGCTGCGGCGATCATGCCGAGTGCGGTCGTCGCGCGGATTCGGGAAGGGCGCATGGTCGATCTCCTTGTTCTCGCCCCCGTGCCCTACCCGCCGCCGCGGCCCTGAAGTGCGGGGACGCCCCGGCCCACCCGAACCGGTGACCTCCTAGCACCCCCGTTCCGTATCGAGCGGCCTTGGCGTGGTGGACGCGGGTGCTCACCAGACGAGCGTGAGTACGGCGACGGCGATGGTCTCGGCCTCCCCGTAGGGCAGTCCGAACCGCATCAGGGCGAGCATGATCGGCTGCGCCGCCCAGGTCTCCAGCGTGTCCAGGAAGTTGGCGAGCCGGTGTGCGTACCGGCGCACCATCGCGGTCTCGCGGGGGCTGAGCCGGCTGAGCAGCTTGGCGAGCAGTGTGCCGCCGTGGTGCAGCGCGGTCACCAGCAGTCGCTGCCGGATGAGCTGTGCGTCGGCGGGACCTGGGCCGTCGGCGGCGAAGAGCGCGGCCCCGGCGGCTTCCAGTTCCCTGGTGTCGCCGGCGCTCAGCCGGACCCTGGTGACCAGGTCGTCGATGTCGGCCCTGGTGATGAGCGGTTCCCCCGTGCTGATCGTCACACGCCCTCCTCGTACGGCGGTCCGGATTCCGGCCGCCCTCGGCGGACCGGGTTTTACGATCAGCCGCCCCGCGTCCCAGGCGCATGAGTCATCCGCCCCGGCCGCGCCCGTGTGTCCGCCTGTGCCGGAGGTCCGTACCACGGTGTCCGGCCCATGACCGTGGTGATATGACGGCCCGTCAGCTACGGTCGGGGGCTTCCGGGGGCCGCCCAGGACGAAGGGGACATCCGCCATGCCCGTCACGGTCGTACGCCTCAACCTCGTCGATCCCGCCGCCACGCCGCGCACCCTGTCCGAGCGGTACCGCGCCGCCGTCGAGATGGCGGCGTTCGCCGAGCGGAACGAGTTCTGCCCCGCCTCAAGGACTGAGGCGGGGCAGTTCTCCTGTACGAGGAGTGGGCGGCGGGGGGGTTTAGCCCATCTCCTCCAACGCCTTGCCCTTGGTCTCCGGCACCCACTTGAGGATGAAGGGGATCGAGAGCAGGGCGAAGGCCGTGTACATGATGTAGGTCGCCGACAGGTTCCAGTCCGACAGGCTCGGGAAGCTGGCGGTGATGGCCCAGTTGGCGATCCACTGGGCGGAGGCGGCGACGCCGAGGCCGGCGGCGCGGATCTTGTTCGGGAACATCTCGCCGAGCAGCACCCAGACCACCACACCCCACGAGAGGGCGAAGAAGAGCACGAAGGCGTGGGCCGCGATCAGGGCCAGGACGCCCTGGGTGTGCGGGAGCTTGCCGTCGACCAGGTTCGCCGAGAAGGCCCAGGCCACCAGGGCGAGCGAGACCGCCATACCCACCGAGCCGATCAGCGCGAGCGGCTTGCGGCCGATCCGGTCGACGAAGAGCATCGCGATCACGGTGCCGAGGATGTTGATGATCGACGTGGTGAACGAGTAGAAGAACGAGCTGCTCGGGTCGACGCCGACGGACTGCCACAGGGTCGAGGAGTAGTAGAACGCCACGTTGATGCCGACGAGCTGCTGGAAGACCGACAGTCCGACGCCGATCCAGACGACGGGCAGCAGACCGAAGCGGCCGCCGAGCAGGTCCTTGAAGGTCGACTTGTGCTCGCTGCGCATCGCCCGCTCGATCTCGTCGACGCGGACGTCGAGGTCGACGGTCTTGCCCTCGACCTCTTCCAGGACCTTCTTGGCCCGGTCGATCCTGCCCACGGAGATCAGGAAGCGGGGCGACTCGGGAATGACGAAGGACAGCAGCCCGTACACGACGGCCGGGATGACCATGACGCCGAGCATCCACTGCCAGGCCTCGAGGCCGGCGATCTTGCCGCGCTGGTCGCCGTCGGCGGCGTTGAGGATGCCCCAGTTGACGAGCTGGGAGAGGGCGATGCCGATGACGATCGCGGCCTGCTGGAAGGAGGCGAGACGGCCGCGGTACGCGGGCGGGGCGACCTCGGCGATGTAGGCCGGGCCGATCACGGAGGCCATGCCGATGCCGACGCCGCCGAGCACTCGCCACATGGCGAGGTCCCACAGGGCGAAGGGCACCGCCGAGCCGACCGCGCTGACGGTGAACAGGGCGGCGGCGATCTGCATGACGCGGATCCGGCCGATGCGGTCGGCTATCCGGCCGGCGGTGGCGGCGCCGATGGCCGAGCCGATCAGGGCGACGGCGACGACCTGGGCGAGGGCCGCGGAACCGACGTCGTACCGGCCACGGATGGCCTCGACCGCTCCGTTGATCACCGAGCTGTCGTAGCCGAAGAGAAAGCCGCCCATCGCGGCGGCGGCGGTGATGAAGATGACGTGGCCGAGATGGTCCGGTTGGGCCTTACGGCCCTCGGACCCCTGCGCCTGCACGGTGGTGGTCAACGTGAACTCCTGTTGGCCCGCCCGGCAACGCTGCCGGACGTGGGGGGCTGGCTGGCCCTTCCAGCGGAGGCTCAGCCGAGAGGTCGGCCACCACTTGAAGGTAAAAGCAACGTTGCAGAGACTATTCCTTCAAGTTTCGAAGTCAATAGGCTGTGACTAAGAAGTTGTCCTTAGGCGTCGACACGCCGCTCAGACCCTTGACTTCAAGTATTGAAGCAGTCACCGCAAGCGTTGACTGATGACCTTGGATACCCCGTCGCCCTGCATCGATACGCCGTACAGCGCGTCGGCGACCTCCATCGTCCGCTTCTGGTGAGTGATCACGATCAGCTGGGAGGCCTCCTGCAGCTCCTGCATGATCCGGATCAGCCGCTGCAGATTGGTGTCATCCAGCGCCGCCTCGACCTCGTCCATCACATAGAACGGGCTCGGCCGCGCCTTGAAGATCGACACCAGCAGCGCCACGGCGGTCAGCGAGCGCTCACCGCCCGACAGCAGGGACAGCCGCTTGACCTTCTTGCCCGGCGGCCGGGCCTCCACATCCACCCCGGTGGACAGCATGTCGTCGGGGTCGGTGAGCACCAGCCGCCCCTCCCCACCCGGGAACAGCCGCGAGAAGACCCCCTCGAACTCGCGCGCGGTGTCCCGGTAGGCCTCCGTGAAGACCTGCTCGACCCGCTCGTCGACCTCCTTGACCACCTGGAGGAGATCGGCCCGGGTCTTCTTCAGATCCTCCAGCTGCGCGCTCAGGAACTGGTGCCGCTCCTCCAGCGCCGCGAACTCCTCCAGCGCCAGCGGATTGACCTTGCCGAGCTGCTGGTACGCGCGCTCCGCCGCCTTCAGCCGCTTCTCCTGCTGCGCCCGGACGTAAGCCACCGGCTGATGGCGCGGATGCTCCCCCGCGGCGGAGCCGCTATCGGATGCGGTCTCCGGCAGCACCTCCCCTTCCGCAGGAAGGGACGGCGGTACGAGCTGGTCGGGGCCGTATTCGGCGATCAGCCCGGCCGGTTCGACGCCCAGCTCCTCCAGCGCCTTCGACTCCAGCTGCTCGATCCGCAGCCGCTTCTCCGCGCCCAGCACCTCGCCCCGGTGCACCGAATCGGTCAGCTTGTCCAGCTCGCTCTTGAGATCGCGCCCCTGATTGCGCTCGGCCACCAGCTCGCGCTCGCGCTCGGCCTTGGCGCGCTCCGCCGCGTCCCGCTCCTCGGCGGCCCGCACCAGCGAGACCTCGACATGCGCGAGCAGCTGCCGGGCGCCGGCCGCCACGGCCGAGGCCACCTGTGCCTCGTGGCGCAGCCGGGCGCGCCGCTGCTCGGCGCGCGCCCGCGCCTCGCGCTCGGCGCGCGCGCCCCGGTCGAGCGCGTCGGCCCGACCCGCGAGCCCCTTGACGCGCTCCTCATGGGTGCGGACCTGGAGCCGCGCCTCCATCTCGGTCTGCCGGGCATTGGCGCCGTCGGCCGCCAGGCGGTCCCGTACGGAGGTGTCGGGCTCCTCTTCGCCCGGCTCCTCCTCGGCCACCACCAGTCTTTCCGCCAATTCCTCGGCCTCCTCGGCCGCCCGCTCCAGGGCCTCCTCGGCCCTCGCGACGGCCGCGGCCGTCCGCTCGGCCTCCCCCGCCGCCCCGCGCGCCTGCCCGGCCAGCCGCCCCAGCGACTGCGCGACCTGCGACTTCTCCCGGTCGGCCGCGCTGCGCCGGGCCGCAAGATCCTCGACGAGCGCCCCGCACTCGGTCCGCCGCTCCTCCGCCGCGCGCTGCGCCCCGGCCAGCTCCTCGCACCGTACGGCGAGCTCCTCCAGCTCCGCCGCCGCCTCGTCGACGGACGCCTGCACCTCCAGCAGGCTCGGCGCCCCGGCGGACCCGCCCTGCGCGAAGTGGCCCCCGAGCAGATCGCCTTCGGCGGTCACCGCCGTCACCTCCGGTCGCCGCCGGACGAGTTCCTCGGCGTCCTCGAGCGTCCCGACCACCACCACGCCGTCCAGCAACCGCCGCACGGCGGCCAACAGCCCCGCGGGCCCGTCCACCAGATCCGCCGCCCGAGCCGGCCCGTCGGCGGGGCCGGGCCCGCTCCTGGCCCCCGGAAGGCTGACGCCCGCCCCGGCGGACACCGCGCCGTTCGCCTCCGCGTCCTCCCCGCCCTCGGCGGAGGAGTGCGGCACCCGCACGGAGGCGAGGTGACCGGGCGGCCCGCCGACGGCGGAGGCCGGGCCTTCGGACCCCGCGTGCGGCGAGGCGGACTCCAGGGGCCCGCTGCCGTCGGCGGGGCCCGCCGCACCCCCGCCATCCGGCCCCGGAGCCGCGGCCACCGGGCCCGGGCCCCGGGCCGTCGCGACCTCGGCCGTGGCCCGCCCGAGCGGCGCGGGCGAAGCGTCGGAGGAGCCCGGCACGACAGCAGCGCCGTCGCCGACGCCCCAGGACGTGTCCGCCGGGCCGCCCGGGGCGGAGGGGTCGGAGGCGACGCGCTGCTCGGGAGGGCCGCCCGGCTCTCCCGGCCCGCGCCCACCGGCCACGTCTGCGGCCACGCTCGCCGCCCCAGCGCCCTCCGGCCCCGGGACCGCGGCCTGGTCGGGCTCCGGCGCGGACGAGGCGGCGGGAGAGCCCGGCCCGGCCGACAGGCCCGGACCGGATCGGTCGGCGTCGTCTCCGTCGCCGGCAGCGGACGGCCCCCGCAGGGAGCCGTCGTCCACGGCCTCGGACCGGCTGCCCGGCACGGCGGCGGCCGGTGGGGGCGCCGCGCCGTTCAGCAGCAGGGCCGCGCGGCCGGCGTCCTGCTGACGCAGCAGCCGGATCGCTTCGGCCGCGGCGTGGGGGTCGCTGACGGCGATCGCGTCGGCGGCGGCGCCCAGGGCCGCGGCGACGGGCACCTCGAAGCCCGGGGTGACCGTGAGGAGTTCGGCGGCGGGGCCGAGAAGGCCGGTGAGGCGGTCGGCGGCGGCGAGGAGGGCGCCGGTGCCGTCCTTGCGGCGCAGGCCGAGCGCCAGCGCGTCATGGCGGGCGGCGGTCGCGGCGCGCCCGCGCTCGGCGGCCGTCGCGGCCTCGCGGGCCGCGCTCAGCGCCGCCTCCGCCTCGGCCAGCTCGCGCTTCGCGGCCTCATGGCGCTCCGCCAATTCCGCGTCGTCCGCGTCGAGTCCGTCGACCTCGGCCTTGAGCTGCTCGTACTCCTCCTGCGCGGCGACCGCGCGCGCCTGCGCCTCGTCCCGGGACGAGGCCAGCCGCTCGATCTCGGCGCGCGCCGAACCGGCCCGGCTCCGGGCCGCGTTCACCTGGCCCTGGAGCCGGGCGAGCCCTTCGCGGCGGTCGGCGATGGCACGGGCCACGTCCTTGAGCCGGCGCTCCTCGTGCGCCAGGCTGCGCTCCAGCTCGGCGCGGTGCTCCACGGTGTCGTCCAGGGCGCGGCTCGCCGCTTCCAGGGCGGCCTCCAGCTCGGCTTCCTGTTCCCGGATGCGGGCCGCCTCCCGCTCCATGTCCTCCGGGTCGCGGCCGCGCCGCTCCTCGCCGGGGGCGGCGGTGGCGCTCTTGACCCGGGCGTCCGCGAGGCTGATCGTGCCGCGCACCCGCTCGGCGAGCTGGGAGAGCTCGTACCAGGTCTGCTGGGCGTCCCGCAGCCGGGGCGCCAGCCGGCGTACCTGCTCCTCCAGCGCCGCCTCGCGCTGCTGCGCGGCGCGCAGCTCGGCCTCCGCGGCCTCCTTGCGCTGTTTGAGCGCGGCCTCGTCGGCGACCTCGGCGCGCAGCGCCGCGCGCAGGGTCACCAGGTCGTCGGCGAGCAGCCGCAGCCGGGCGTCGCGCAGATCGGCCTGGATCACGGCGGCCCGGCGGGCCACGGCGGCCTGCCGGCCGAGCGGTTTGAGCTGGCGCCGCAGCTCGTCGGTGAGGTCCTGGACCCGGGCGAGATTCGTCTGCATCGAGTCCAGCTTCCGCAGCGCCTTCTCCTTGCGCTTACGGTGCTTGAGGACGCCCGCGGCCTCCTCGATGAAGGCCCGGCGGCCGGTCGGGTCGGCGTGCAGCACGCCGTCGAGCTGGCCCTGGCCGACGATGACGTGCATCTCGCGGCCGATGCCGGAGTCGGAGAGCAGCTCCTGGATGTCCAGGAGCCGGCAGGTGTCCCCGTTGATCTGATATTCGCTGCCGCCGTTGCGGAACATGATCCGCGTAATGGTGACTTCGGCGTAGTCGATGGGCAGCGCGCCATCGGCGTTGTCGATGGTGAGCGAGACCTCGGCGCGGCCGAGCGGCGGGCGGCCGGTGGTGCCGGCGAAGATGACGTCTTCCATCTTCCCGCCGCGCAGGGATTTGGCTCCCTGTTCCCCCATGACCCAGGAAAGGGCGTCCACGACATTGGACTTGCCCGAGCCGTTGGGGCCGACGACGCAGGTGATACCCGGCTCGAAGCGGAGCGTCGTGGCGGAGGCGAAGGATTTGAAGCCTCGCAGGGTCAGGCTCTTGAGATGCACGCCTTTGGACTCTACCCGGCGCCCTTCCTGCGGCACCGTCGCGCGGACGTGGCGCCGCGGACCCGTCCCGGCTTTTTCCCGGTTTCACGAGTGATCGGTTTCACTGGTGAGGGGGAGGGGCACATCAGTCGGTAAGGGAAGCCGGAAGACGCGACGGAAACGACGAAGGGACGCCGAGGCGTCCCTTGAAGATTCTCAAGCGGCTGACGATGCAGCCCGACCGGCCCTGGGGCTGGGTCAGGCGAGCGCAGGCTCCGCCTGGGATACGTCGATGCTTTCGAGCAGCGAGTCGCCGTGGTGAGCGGCGGCGGACAGTGCGTCGTTCTCGGACTGGATCCGAATGAGCTCGGATTCGAGGTCCTGGACGCGCTGCTGAAGCCGTCGCATCTCGGCGAGGACTCGGGGGTCGGAACCGCCGACGTAACCGAGAAGCGCCTTTGCCATGATGGATGGTCCTCCACACTGAGTGACCGACCGAAGCGGTGTGGGTCGTGAGGGTTCGCACCCGCGAGCTTGCCGAAATTACTACCGTGCTGCGCGGCAAACAGTTAAGGTGCGCGGGGCTTCCAGCGTCTCACCAATTGGTTTGAGGGTCAACACGATCACACGTCGGCCGCCACCGCAGGGGTCGAGAGCGCACCGGCGGCAGGCTGCGCCGCCCTCTCCAAAGGACCCGTGGCGATCGAAAGATCTTCCGTGACTCCGCAGCCTTGCACGGAGCGGCGCCGTTGGCAACCATCAGCCGGTTTCTGCTCATGGCACGCACGGAGGGCGTGGTCAGAGGGGTGCCGGAGGGGACCCATTCGGCCCTCCCCGGTCAGCGGATCTCGAAGGTGTCGTAGCCGCCGCGAGGTGTGTCCCAGATCTCGGTGACACCGTCGACGCGTCCGGGCGTGTCGACGTCCCGCAGCCAATCGAGCAACTGTTCGCATTCCGTGCGCGGGCCCTCCGCGACCACCTGCACCCGTCCGTCGGCGAGGTTCGAGGCGAAGCCGACGAGGCCCCCGATGCGCAGCGCGTTGGCCCGGGTGTACCAGCGGAAGCCGACGCCCTGGACATGACCGCGGACCCACGCGGTGAGGCGGACTGTGTCGTTCATAGATGAACGCTAACCGGCGAATTGGCCACCGAGCACGCGAGATCGGGGCCCGATGGCGTACAGTCCCGGCTCAATAAGACTCACCCACACGAGTGATTCATTACTCGCCCACACGAGTGACACATATTGATGCCGAGCACATTAAGGAAGGCAGGAGATGGGCCGCCATCGACGATCTGCCCCTGGTCCCGCGGTGCCCGCGGCCACCACAGGCCGCCATCGGGGCGCGCGCCGGAGCCCCCTCGCTCCGGTACGGACCGGGCTGTTGGGCGTGTCCGCCGCTGTAGCGGTGGGCGCGGTGGCGATGGCCTCCGGACTGGTTCCGGGAGGCGACCTCGGCGGGGGCAATGACTCCGCCGGCCAGGTACAGGCGGGCGGGCCCGCGGGCTCGGGCCTGGAGGCGCAGGGATCGGAGTCCGCGTCCCCCACCGGCCGCAGCGAGATACCGGCGAGCCGCGGCCACGACCGCCCTCACGCACCCTCCACAACTCCCTCCAAGAAGCCCTCCACGCCCTCCAGGACGCCCTCCACCACCCCGCCGAAGCCTCCGGGCTCCTCCGACTCCGCACGGCCCGGTGGAAGCGCCGGAAACGGCGACAGCGGAAGCAGCGGCGGACACGGCGGCAGCAAGGGCAACGGTGGCAGCGACGGCTCCGGCTCCGGCTCCGGCTCCGCGGACGACGGGGCCTCTCCCCCGGCCGATACGCCCACGACGGAGCCGCCCGGGGACACGAGCACGGCGAAGCCGGGCGGCCGGGAGTCGGCCGTGGAGAAGCAGGTCCTCGCGCGGGTCAACAAGGAGCGGGCCAAGGTCGGCTGCTCTCCCGTGACCGCCGACCCGAAACTCGGCCAGCTGGCCCAGGACTTCAGCGACGACATGTCCCTGCGGGGCTTCTTCGACCACGTCAGCCCGGACGGCGACAGCCCCTGGGACCGCGCCCAGAGCGCGGGCATCCTGGACCTGGGCGGCGAGAACATCGCCCGCGGCCAGATGACCTCGCAGGCCGTCATGGACTCCTGGATGGACAGCTCCGGCCATCGCGCGAACATCCTCAACTGTTCGTACAAGACCATGGGCGTCGGCGCGCACTTCGGCCCGGGCGGACCCTGGTGGACCCAGGAGTTCGGCCGCTGAGTCCGGGCGGAGCCCCGGGGCGTTTTTCGGACACGCCCCGGGGCTTCCGTACGCCCGCACCCGGGGCTTGTACGCCCGTACGACTTCACGCCCGCCGCCCGCACGGCGCCGCTCAGGCGGCCTCGGCGGAGCGGCCCGCCCGATACGTCCGCGCGGTCTCGGCGACGCGCCGGCCGAGGTGGGCACGCGCTGGAGCGCGACGGGCTGGTGCACCGCGAGGCGCAGCCGACCAATCCGCCGCGCGCGGACTACCGGCTCACCGCCCTGGGCCACGTGGTCGCCGAGCGGCTGCTGGCCCTGATCAACCTGGTCGAGGTGCGGATGCCGGAGGTGCTGACGGCCCAGGAGCGCTACGACGGAACGCGCGCCACGAGCGGTGAGACGCCGGCCGGGCGGGGCGTGGCCGCCGGGCGCGGCGGGCGCTGACAGCGCGGGCAGAAGTAGCTGGAGCGGTTCATCCAGGGGCGGCGGCGCATCGCGGTGCCACAGCGGCGGCACGGCTCGTTCTCCCGGCCGTACGCGTCCAGGGAGCGGTCGAAGTACCCGGATTCGCCGTTCACATTGACGTAGAGGCTGTCGAAGCTGGTGCCGCCGACCGCCAGCGCCGCGCTCATGACCTCGCGCACATGGCCGAGGAGTTCGGCGCTGCGGGGGCGGGTGAGGGTCGCCGTCGGCCGGTCGTAGTGCAGCCGGGCGCGCCACAGCGCCTCGTCGGCGTAGATGTTGCCGACGCCGCTGATCAGCGACTGGTCGAGCAGGGCGCGCTTGATGGTGGTACGGCGGCGGCGCAGCGCGGTGTGGAAGGCCGCCTCGTCGAAGGCGGGGTCCAGCGGATCGCGGGCGATGTGCGCGATGGCGTCCGGCAGGCCCTCAAGGTCGCCGGGCACGGTGTCATGCAGCGAGAGACCGCCGAAGGTGCGCTGGTCGACGAAGCGCAGCTCGGTGCCCACGTCGTCGGCGAAGCGGAGCCGGATGCGCAGATGCTTCTCGTCCGGGGCGTCGGCGGGCTGGACCAGCAGCTGCCCGCTCATGCCCAGGTGGGCCAGGACCGATTCGGCGGTGTCCTCGAACGGCAGCCACAGATACTTGCCGCGGCGGCGGACGGTCCCGGTGCGGCGGCCGGCGAGGCGGGCCGCGAAGTCCTCCGCGCCGCCGAGGTGACGGCGGACCGCGCGCGGGTGCAGCACCTGGACGTCGGCGACGGTGCGGCCGCTGACCCAGCGCTCCAGCCCGCGCCGGACCACCTCGACCTCGGGCAGCTCGGGCAACGTGTCTCCTTGGGAGGTGTGACCGATATCAGCTCCGGGCGCGCCCGGAGCGTACGCGGCCCCGCCACGCGGACGGGGCGGCCCCCGACCCCGGGACCGCCCTTGGGCGGCTCCGGGATCCGGGGCGGGGGCTCCCCGGGACGGGGCCCGGGGAGCCGTGACGTGCTAGCGCGCCGTGGTGGAGGCCGTGCCGGCGGCGGTCCCGCTCTCTCCGGCGGCCGACTCGGCCCCGGCGTCGGCGTCGGCCTGCGCCGCCTTGACGGCGGAGGCCTCGTCGGCAGCCGCGCGGATCGCGCGCCAGGCGGCCTCGGCCGCCTGCTGCTCGGCTTCCTTCTTGCTGCGGCCGGTGCCGGTGCCGTACGCGACACCACCGACGCGGGCGGCAGCCGTGAAGGTCTTCTCGTGGTCGGGCCCGGTCTCGGAGACCAGGTACTCGGGGACCCCGAGCCCCTCGGTGGCGGTCAGCTCCTGGAGGCTGGTCTTCCAGTCCAGGCCGGCACCGAGATTCGAGGACTTCTCGATCAGCGGGTCGAAGAGCCGGTGGACCAGCTCCGCGGCAGCGTCGAGCCCCCGGTCGAGATAGACCGCGCCGATCACCGCTTCAAGGGTGTCGGCGAGGATGGATGCCTTGTCCCTGCCCCCAGTGCCCTCTTCGCCCCGGCCGAGCCGGACGAAGGCGCCGAGGTCGAGGCCGCGGCCCACCTCGGCGAGCGCGCGCGAGTTGACCACCGCGGCCCGCAGCTTGGCCAGCTGGCCCTCGGGCAGGTCGGGGTGGATGCGGTACAGCGTGTCGGTGACCACCAGGCCGAGCACCGAATCCCCGAGGAATTCCAGCCGCTCGTTGGTGGGCAGCCCGCCGTTCTCGTACGCGAAGGAGCGGTGGGTGAGCGCACGCACCAGAAGGGCGGACTCGAGCTGATACCCGAGCCGCCCTTCCAGGATCGTGTGGGACGAGGCCGTGTCCGCCTGGACCGCTTCACCGCGCTTACGCGGAGGCGTAGTGGCGTCTGACATAGAGCCTGTCACCCGCCGATCAGACCTCGAGGACCTGGCGGCGGTTGTAGGTGCCGCAGCTCGGGCACGCGATGTGCTGCTGCTTCGGCTCGTGGCAGCGCTCGCACGCCACCAGGGTGGGGACCGCAGCCTTCCACTGCGACCGGCGGTGGCGCGTGTTGCTGCGCGACATCTTCCGCTTCGGAACAGCCACGGCTACTTCTCCTGTGAGTCATCCCCGCGCTGGCGGGGTGCGTTTTCCGTCTCGCCGTCCTGATTGGCCTCGGCGAGTCCCTGCAGTGCCGCCCAACGGATGTCGACGGCGTCGTGATGGTGGTCCGGGTCGTCCGCGAGCCGGGCACCGCAATCGGCGCACAGCCCCGGGCAGTCCTCCCGGCACACCGGCTGCAGCGGCAGTGCGAGCACCACCGCGTCGCGCAGCACGGGCTCGAGGTCGAACAGGTCGGCCTCGAGGAAAAGCGTGTCCTCCTCCTCGGCGTCGTCGCCGGTCTCCGCGTAGCGGCTCCGGTCGTCGGCGTCGGGGTAGGAGTACATCTCCTGGAAGTCCACTTCGAGCTCACGCCCCAGCGGCTCCAGACACCTTACGCACTCCCCTGTCAGCGGCGCACGGGCGGTGCCTGTGACAAGCACCCCCTCCATGACCGACTCCAGGCGGAGGTCGAGCTCCACGGTCGCGCCCTCCCGCACCCCGATGACCTCGATGCCGAGCTCCTTGGGGGCCGCCACGGTCCGCGAGAGCCTTTTGAGCGCACCGGGACGACGGCCCAGCTCGCGCGTGTCGAACACGAGGGGGGCGCGGTGGTCGAGGCGGGCGTTCAGGGCTTCCTGCTTTCTACGGCTGCGGCGAGCCACCCGATCACATGGTGCGAAGCGGGCAGCCTGGATCGCGGACGTACTCGCGACCGAAGAGCCAGGATACTGGACGGGCCGCCGTAGACCCAATCCGCCCGGTGGAGGGGTGCTCTAGCGGCCTTGTTCGTACTGCCGGAGCTGATCGAGGTCGATCATGCTGGTGTCGAACAGGCTGGTCTCGTCGAGGGCGGCACCCGGCTGCTGGTGCTGCTGTTGCTGCTGTTGCTGGAGCTGCTGTTGCTGCTGGAGCTGCTGTTGCTGCTGGAGCTGCTGCTGCTGCTGGAGCTGCTGCTGCTGCTGGAGCTGCTGCTGCTGCTGGAGCTGCTGCTGCTGCTGGAGCTGCTGCTGGTCGGGGACGTAGCCCGCGTTCGGATCGTAGCCCTGGGCCTGGGCCTGCTGCTGCCAGGTGTAGGCGTCCGCCTGCGGATAGCCGCCCTGCGCGGCGTACGGGTCCTGCTGCTGCGGGACGTAACCCTGCTGTTGCGGATAGCCGTACGCGTCCTGTTGCTGCTGGTAGCCCGCGGCCGCGGCGTAGTACGCGGCGTCGGCCGCGGCGACCTCGGGCTGGACGGCCGGCTGGGCCGGGGAGGCCTGGACCGGGGACGCCTGGACCGGGGACGCCTGGGACTGGGCGAGGTCCGCGAGGTAGTCGTCGTCGCTGGTGCGGAGGCCGAGGGAGGCCGCGTCCTGGGCCGCCATATGGGCGGCCAGCTCATCGGCGGGCCGGGCCCCGAGCAGCTTCTGCCGGCCCCGGCCGACCGCCTCCAGGGTCTTGCCGAGGACGGCCGAGACGGCGCCGAGCTTGGTGTCCACGTACTCGTCGGCGCGCTGCCGCAGGGTCTGCGGGTCGGCGCTGCGCTCCGGCCCCTCCTCCGGCTGCCCCATGCCGTCCGGACCGGCGGGGGCGCGGCCCAGGAGCTTCTCCCGGCCGCGGCCCACGGAGCCGATGGTCTTGGTCAGCACGACCTCGAAGTTGGCGAGCTTGCTGTCCACGTAGTCGTCAGCCTCGGCGCGGATCTCCTCGGCCTCCCGGCGGGCCTCGGTGAGGATCCGCTCGGCCTCCTCCTGGGACTGCCTGGCCACCTCGGTGGCCGAGATCAGCGAGGTGCGCTGGGCGTGCGCGGACTCGATGATCCGCTCGGCCTCCTGGCGGGCCTCCTCGACCATCTGGTCGCGGCCGCCGATCAGCTCCTGGGCATGGGCAAGGGAGTCCGGGAGCGCGGCCCGCAGCTCCTCGAGCAGGGCGAGCAGCTGGGCGCGGTTGACCACGCACGAGGCCGACATGGGCATGGACCGGGCGCTGCCGACGGTATCGACGATCTCGTCGAGCTTCTTCTGCACGTCCACTGTGGGTGCTCGCAGACTCTCTGGGTGCGGATGAGAACGAACGCGACGACTGTACGGCCAGGGGACCTCTGCCCGACACCCGCTGACGCCCCGTCAGCCGCTACTTCCGTCCGAGCCGCTCGGTGAGCGCCTCCAGGACCAGCGGGGGCACCAGATGGGAGACGTCGCCGCCCCAGGCCGCGACCTCCTTGACCAGGCTGGAGGACAGGAAGCTGTAGGTGGGGTTGGTGGGCACGAAGAGGGTCTCCACGCCTGACAGGCCGTTGTTCATCTGGGCCATCTGCAGCTCGTAGTCGAAGTCGCTGACGGCTCGCAGCCCCTTGACGATCGCGGGGATCTCGCGCTGCTTGCAGAAGTCGACGAGCAGCCCGTGGAAGGACTCCACCTTGACGTTTCCGTATTGCGCGGTGGTCTGGCGGAGGAGGTCCATCCGCTCGTCCACCGTGAACAGGCCCTGCTTGGACTTATTGATCATCACCGCGACGTAGACCTCGTCGTACAGCTTGGAGGCACGGGCGATGATGTCGAGGTGTCCATTGGTGACGGGGTCGAAGGACCCTGGACAGACGGCGCGGCGCAACGGAATTTCCTCGCTCTCGGGTCCGGTCATGACGCGTTGTCGCACGTCGAGACGGCGCGACCGTACCAAAGCGTGCCCTCGCCGTAGCGACGGGCCCGCAGCCCCTCGAATCCGGCCGGCCACCCGAACTCCCCGCCTCGTGTGCTGCGCTCCACGGTGGCCAGCGCATCGGGCGCGAGCCAGCCTTTATGGAGGAGTGTGAGGAGGATCTCGCGGAGATCGTCATCGCTGACGGCGTAGGGCGGATCGAGGAAGACGACGTCGTACGGGCCGGTGGCGGGAGCCTGTCCGGCAAGGGCCTGTTCGGCCTTGGCAGTACGGAGCTCGGCACCGGGCAGCCCCAGCGTCCGGATGTTCTCCCGGATGGTGCGCGCGGCGCGCGGGTCGGACTCGACGAGCAGCACATGGGCGGCGCCGCGGGACAGCGCCTCCAGGCCGACCGCGCCCGAGCCGCCGTACAGATCGAGGACCCGGGCCCCGTTCAGCGAGCCGAGCAGCGACTCCCAGGAGGAGAACAGGCCCTCGCGCGCCCGGTCCGAGGTGGGTCGGGTGCCGTTTCCCGGCGGCACGGCCAGGCGCCGGCCGCCGGCCGCTCCGGCGATCACGCGGGTCATGGGTGAGGCAGTCCTTCGCGGTGGTCGGGGCAGCGGCGGGCGGTACGCCATGTCGTGGTCGGGCCGCTGCCCCTCCACGATATGGCGTACGGCGCCGGGGGTGGCCGCGCGGCCCCAAGGTCCTGTCCGGCGGCTCACCCCTTGTCCAGGAATTCCTCCCGCTCCTTGTCCAGCAGGGCGTCCAGCGCGGTGCGCAGCTCCGGGAAGCCGGTCAGCTCCGGATCGGCCGAGACGATCGCGGTCGCCTCCTCCCGGGCCGCCACGATGACCTCCTCGTCGTCGATGACGGCGAGCATCCGCAGCGAGGAGCGGACCCCGGACTGGGCCTGGCCGAGCACATCGCCCTCGCGGCGCTGCTCCAGATCGATCCGGGACAGCTCGAAGCCGTCCAGCGTGGCCGCGACCGCGCCGAGCCGGCCACGGGCGGGGCTGCCCTCGGGCATGTCGGTGACCAGCAGACACAGCCCGGCGGCCGAGCCTCGGCCGACCCGGCCGCGCAGCTGGTGCAGCTGGGACACGCCGAACCGGTCGGCGTCCATGATCACCATGGCGGTGGCGTTGGGCACATCGACCCCGACCTCGATCACGGTGGTGGCGACCAGGACGTCCACGTCGCCCGCGGCGAAGCGGCGCATCACCTCGTCCTTGGCATCCGGCTGCATCCGGCCGTGCAGCACCTCCACCCGCAGCCCGTGCAGCGGACCCTTGGCGATCTTCTCGGCGACATCGAGGACCGCGAGCGGCGGCCGCTTCTCCGCCTCGTCCTCGGGGGACGCGGACTTCTCCTTGGCCGCCTTCGCCGTCTTGGCCGCGCTGGGGTCGTCTTCCTCGTCCCCGATGCGCGGGCACACGACATACGCCTGATGCCCGGCGGCCGCTTCCTCCCGCACCCGCTCCCAGGCGCGGGCCAGGAAGTGCGGCTTGTCCTTCGCGGGCACCACATGGGAGGCGATCGGGGAGCGGCCCGAGGGCAACTGGTCCAGAACGGAGGTCTCCAGATCGCCGAAGACGGTCATGGCGACGGTCCGCGGGATCGGGGTGGCGGTCATCACCAGCAGATGCGGGGGCTGCTTGCCCTTGGAGCGCAGGGCGTCGCGCTGCTCGACGCCGAACCGGTGCTGCTCGTCGACGACCACCAGGCCCAGATCGTGGAACTGGACCTTGTCCTCGATCAGGGCGTGGGTGCCGATCACGATCCCGGCCTCGCCGGTGACCAGGTCCAGCAGCGCCTGACGGCGGGCCGCGGCGCCCATGGAACCGGTGAGCAGCACCACCTTGGTGCCCTGCTCCGCACCGCCCAACATGCCGCCCGCGGCCAACTCCCCCATCATCTCGGTGATCGAGCGGTGGTGCTGCTGGGCGAGCACCTCGGTCGGCGCGAGCATCGCCGCCTGTCCCCCGGCGTCCACGACGCCGAGCATCGCGCGCAGCGCCACCATCGTCTTGCCCGAGCCGACCTCGCCCTGCAGCAGCCGGTGCATGGGGTGGTCGGTGGCGAGGTCGGCGAAGACCTCTTCGCTGACCTGCCGCTGGCCCTCGGTGAGGGTGAAGGGCAGCCGGGCGTCGAAGGCGGCGAGCAGTCCGTCAGCGACGGGCTTACGGGGCGCGGCGGGCAACTGGGCGTCGGCCCGGCGGCGACGGGCCAGCGCCACCTGCAGGACGAACGCCTCGTCCCACTTGAGGCGGTCGCGCGCGACGGCGATGTCGGCCTTGGTGCGCGGCCGGTGGATCCTGGCGAGCGCCTCGGGGAGCGTGGCCAGTCCGCGGCCTTGGCGCAGGGCGTCGGGCAGCGGGTCGACGAGGCCTGCCAGCGCGGCCTCCTCGTGTCCCGCGGGGCCCAGGACGGTGTCGACGGCCTGCTGGATCTGCCAGGACTCCATCTGCTTGCACGCCGGGTACAGCGGCAGCAGCTGGTTGGCGAACGCCTCGACGGCGTCCGCGCCGCTGTCCGCGCTCAGCGGTTTGAACTCCGGGTGGGCCAGCTGCCGCTTGTGGTTGAAGACCGAGACCTTCCCGGCGAACATCGCTCGGCTGCCGGGCAGCAGCTCCGCGCGAGGCTTGTGGATGCCCTTGCCGAAGAAGACCAGCTGGAGACGGCCGCTGCCGTCGGTGATGGTGACCTCCAGGCGCTTGCCCCGGCCGCCGTTGAACGTGTGCACCCGGGCGTCGGCGACCTGGGCGACGACGGTCACATGCTCGTCGAGCGGCAGATCGGACAGCCGGGTCAGCTCACCGCGCTCCGCGTACCGCCTCGGGTAGTGGTGCAGCAGATCGCCGACCGTGTGCAGGTCGAGATGGTCGGCCATCACCTTCGCGGTGTTGCCGCCGAGGACCTTCTTCAGGGGTTCATCCAGCACGGGCACGCAGTCCATTGCACACCACCGCACCGACAATCGGGATCATTCGATGCCTATGATCAGCGGCACGGTGGGCTGGCCGCCGTGGTAGACGACCGTGTCGACGGCGAAATGGCCGTCCCGTACGTGCCGCTCCAGCCGTTCGGCGAGCTCGTCCGGCAGGCCCTCGCCCAGCACCAGGGTGACCATCTCGCCGCCCGCGGCCAGCATCCGGTCCAGCACGGTCTCGGCGGTCCCGGCCAGCTCGTCCCCGATCACCGCCACATCGCCGTCGATCAGGCCGAGGACGTCCCCGGCCTGGCACACCCCGGCCATGGTCCAGGACTGGCGCTCGGCGACGGCCAGTTCGGCGTGGCGCGTGGCCCCGGCGGCGGAGGTCATGGCGACGACGTCCTCGTCGAAGCTGCGGCCGGGCTCGTGGACGGCGAGCGCGGCGATGCCCTGGACCGCGGAGCGGGTGGGGATGACCGCGACCCGTACGCCCTCGGCGCGGGCCTGCGCGGCGGCGGCCGCCGCGCAGTGGTGCAGCTCGGTGTCGTTCGGCAGCAGGACGACCTCCCTGGCGTGCGCCCGCCGGATCGCCTCGGCCAGTTCACCGCTGGCGGGCGGCTCGCCGGGGCGGGCGACGACCGCGGTCGCGCCGGCCTCGGCGCACAGCGCGGCGAGCCCGTCGCCGGGTACGACGGCGACGACGGCGCGGGTGGCGCGCTCGGGGCGGGGACCGCGGGACGGCTCCTGGTCTCCGGGCTCCGCCCGCTGCCCGGCGGCCGGGTCCGGGCGGCCCGGCTCGCCGGTGCCCGCCTTATGGACGGCGGCGCCGCCGAAGTGGGTGATGCGGATCCGGTACGGGCGCCCGGCCTGGATGCCCGCCTCCACGGCGGCCCCGGCGTCGTCCACATGGATGTGGACATTCCACAGGCCATCGCCGCCGACGACCACCAGGGAGTCGCCGAGCGCGTCCAGCCGCTCCCGCAGCCGTACGACGGCCGCTTCCTCCGCCTCCAGCAGATAGATCACCTCGAAGGCGGGCCCGGCCCCCGGGGAGCCGTCGGCGGGACAGCCCTCAAGGTCCCGCTCCAGGGGCGCGGGGCGGCCCCCGCGCGGGCGTCCCAGCGCGGCGGGCGGTGGAGGCGGGGCCTCGCCCGACAGCGCCTCGGCGAGCCCGCCCAGGACCGTGACGAGGCCGTAGCCGCCCGCGTCGACGACTCCCGCACGGGCGAGGACGTCGAGCTGCCCGGGGGTGGCCTGGAGCGCCGCACGGGCCCCTTCGTACGCCGCGCGGGCCACGGTGCCGATGTCGTCGCCGGTGGCCCGCTCGGCGCCCTCCGCCGCGGCCACGGCGACCGTGAGGACGGTGCCCTCCACGGGGTGCGCGACGGCCAGATAGGCGAGGTCGACCGCGCGCCGCAGGGCCCGGCGCAGCCCGTCGGCCTCGCCCTCCGGGGAACCGTCGCCCCCCGGGCCGTCGGCCAGGACGTCCGCCATGCCGCGCAGCAGCTGCGCGAGGATGGTGCCGGAGTTGCCCCGTGCGCCGATCAGCGCGCCGTGGGCCATGGCGCGCACCACATCGGCGACGGTGGGGCGGGAGGCCGAGGCCGAGGCGGCGTGGCCGTTGAAGGCGGCGTCGACCGCCTGGGCGGCGGATTCGACGGTCAGATACAGATTGGTGCCGGTGTCCCCGTCCGCGACCGGATAGACATTGATCGCGTCGATGTCCTCGCGGGCCCGGCCCAGCGCGTCCAGCGCGAGCCCGCACCAGATCCGTACCGCATCGGCGTCGAGCGTGTGCGGCACGTACGTCCTCCTCGGGACGGCTGGGGCGGGGTCGGTCATCGCGTCATCGCAGGGTAGTCGCCGCCCTCGGCGAGTGCCGGGCCAGCCATGATAGTTTCGTTGTACGGGAGTGGCCGTTGTATGCTGCTCCGGTTGCCCGATGAGAATCGGGCCATTCCCCCCTGGCGCCGCCGGTGGTCCACGATCCTGGCCACGTCCGGGGTCCCCGTAAGTTCTGTCTCCTCGCGAGAAGCGAGGCTGACCCGTCTTTGGAGTAACCCGTGGCTGCCAACTGCGACGTCTGCGGCAAGGGGCCGGGCTTCGGCAACAACATCTCGCACTCGCACCGCCGCACCCGCCGTCGTTGGAACCCCAACATCCAGACGGTGCGCGCTGTGGTCGGTCGGACCCCGAAGCGGCTCAACGTCTGCACCTCGTGCATCAAGGCCGGCAAGGTCTCGCGCTAGGCGCAACGGCCGCCCCGCGCGAGCGGGATTCCGGTTGCCAGGGCCGGTCCACAGAATGTGTGGACCGGCCTTTACGCATGCCTTCAGCCGGCCTGGTCGGCGCGATCGGAGCGGTCCGCCGACCGCCAGCCGTGGTCGACCGGCCCGAGGCCCGCGCCCAGCGGGAAGCCCGCCTCGATCGCGCCCGTGACGTACTCCTTGGCCTCCGCCACGGCCTGTGGGACCTCGAGCCCGCCCGCCAGATAGGTGGCGATCGCCGCGGCGAGCGTGCACCCCGTCCCATGGGTGTGGCGGTTGTCGTAGCGGGGCGCCCGCAGCCAGTGCTCCTCGGTGCCGTCCGTGAGCAGATCGACCGCGTCGCCCGCCAGATGGCCGCCCTTGATCAGCACCCATTGCGGGCCGTGGGCCAGCACCGCCCCGGCCGCCCGCCGCAGATCGCCCTCCGACTCCACCCGGACGCCGGTGAGCTGGGCGACCTCGTCCAGATTGGGGGTGGCGACGGTCGCGGTCGGCAGCAGCTTCGTACGGACCGCGTCGAGCGCCTCGGCGGCCAGCAGCGGATCGCCGTGCTTGGAGACCCCGACCGGGTCGACGACCACCGGGGCGGTGAAGCCCGCGAGAAGCGCGGCGACGGTCTCGACGAGCTCGGCGCTCGCCAGCATGCCGGTCTTGACCGCCTGGACGCCGATGTCGTCGACGACGCTGCGGAACTGGGCCCGGACGGCCTCGGCGGGCAGCTCCCAGGCGCCCTGCACGCCCAGCGAGTTCTGCGCCGTCACCGCGGTGATCACGCTCATGCCGTGCGCGCCCAGGGCCAGCATCGTCTTCAGATCGGCCTGGATGCCCGCACCACCGCCGGAGTCCGATCCGGCGACGCTGAGAACACGTACGGGTGCCGCGGCATCGCGCGGTAGACGAGTGAGACGAGGAGAATTCGGCATGCGGCCGAATCTACTCGGCGCCCTTGTCCTGTCCGAAATGGTCCCAGCCCGCGTGCAGCCAGGGGGCTCCGTCCACCGTCACCTGAGGCAGCGCCGAGGGGTTCAGCACCTCGCCGATCACCTTCCAGCGGGCCGGGAGCTTCACATCGGGCGGGAAGGTGGCCACGATCGCGTGGTCCTCTCCCCCGCTGAGCACCCACTGGAGCGGGTCGACGCCCACCGCCTGGCCGATGTCCGACATCTGCGAGGGGATGTCAATGTCTCCCGAGCACAGATCGATACGGACTTGGCTGGCGTCCGCGATGTGCCCGAGGTCGGCGACGAGCCCGTCGCTCACATCGGTCATGGCGGTCGCTCCGAGCCCGGCGGCGGCGGGGCCCGCGTGGTACGGCGGCTCCGGCCGCCGGTGCGCCTCGACGAAGGCGCGCGGCGAGCGGAAGCCGCGCGAGAGCACCGCGTGCCCGGCCGCCGACCAGCCCAGCCAGCCGGTGACCGCGACAACGTCGCCCGGCTGGGCACCAGATCGGGTGACCGGCTCATGGTTGCGCAGATCGCCCAGGGCGGTGATCGCGACGGTGATGGTGTCGCCGCGCACCACATCGCCGCCGACCACGGCCGCGCCCGCCACCTGGCACTCGTCGCGGATGCCGTCCATCAGCTCGGCGGGCCAGGTCACCGGGAGGTCGGCGGGGACCACCAGGCCGAGCAGCAGCGCGGTCGGGACCGCGCCCATCGCCGCGATGTCGGCCAGGTTCTGGGCCGCGGCCTTACGGCCGACGTCATAGGCGGTGGACCAGTCCCGGCGGAAGTGCCTGCCCTCCAGCAGGACGTCCGTACTGGCCACGACCCTGCGGTCCGGTGCGGCCACAACCGCGGCGTCGTCACCGGGCCCCAGCTTCACCGCCGGGGTGGTGGTGAGCCGGGAAGTGAGCTCTCTGATGAGCCCGAACTCCCCCAACTCGCCCACGGTGCCCTTCATCCCATCGCCCCTTCGTGCTCGTGGCCCTGCGCCCGCCGCGCCGCGCTCGTCGCGCGGGTCTCCCCTCGCCGCCTGGCGACGCGGTACCGTGGCGTCCCTTCTCCCCACATGATCCTCGTAGCCGCCCTGGAGGTTCCGTGGTACAGGCGTACATCCTGATCCAGACCGAGGTCGGCAAGGCGTCGACCGTGGCCGACGTCATCGCCAAGCTCCCGGGGGTGATACAGGCCGAGGACGTGACGGGCCCCTACGACGTGATCGTGCGCGCCCAGGCCGACACGGTGGATGACCTCGGCCGCATGGTGGTCGCGAAGGTCCAGCAGGTGGACGGGATCACCCGCACCCTGACCTGCCCGGTCGTCCATCTCTAGCTCCCCGTATGCTCAGCCGGTGAATTCCGCACACCGTAGTCTCACCCGTAGGCGCGTCCCGCTGTCCGCCGCGGCGGCGCTGGTCCTGCTGTCGGCGGCCGGTTGCTCCTTCACCGAGGATTCCGACGACTCCGGCGCACCCGCGGTTCCCACGCCGTCGCCGCAGGCGGCGTCGGTGTGCCGGGCGTTGCACAAGGAACTGCCCACGACCGTGGACGGGCTGAAGCGGCGCACCGCCGGGCCCGCCTCGGACTTCACCGCCGTCTGGGGCGACCCCGCCGTGCAGCTGCGCTGTGGGGTCGCCCGCCCGGAGGCGCTGACCGCCTCGACCCGGTCGGCCGAGGTGAACGGGGTCGACTGGCTGCCCGAGAAGCAGAAGCACGGCTATCGCTTCACCACCGTACTGCGGCGGGCGTATGTGGAGGTGACGGTGCCTGCGAGGTACGCGCCCGAGGTGAACCCGCTGCTCGACCTCGCCCACGCCGTCAAGAAGACCGTGCCGAAGGGCGTGGCCTAGGGCCGCCCGGACCGGGCTCGGGCGGCCTAGCGCAGCCCTGTCGAGCGGCGCAGCGCGGCCTGGATGAGCCGGTCCACCAGCTCGGGGTAGCTCACACCGCTCTCCTGCCACATGCGCGGGTACATGGAGATCGGGGTGAAGCCCGGCATGGTGTTGACCTCGTTGATCACGAACTCGCCGCTGTCCAGCAGGAAGAAGTCGGCGCGCACCAGCCCCTCGCAGGACACCGCGTCGAACGCGCGCACCGCGAGCTCCTGGACCCGTGCGGTCTGCTCCTCGGTGAGGGGCGCGGGCACGATGCCGTCCGCCGAGTCGATGTACTTCGCCTCGAAGTCGTAGAAGTCGTGGGAGGAGACCGGCGGGATCTCGGCGGGGAAGCTGGCGCGCGGCCCGTCCTCGAATTCCAGCACCCCGCATTCGATCTCGCGACCGCGCAGCAGCGCCTCCACGATGACCTTCGGGTCGTGGCGCCGGGCCTCCTCGACCGCCGCGTCGAGCGATGCCTCGTCGTCGACCTTGGTGATGCCGATCGACGAGCCCGCGCGCGCGGGCTTCACGAAAACCGGCCAGCCGTGCTCCCCGGCGAAGTCGACGATCTTCTTACGGGCGGCGGAAGGATCCTGCTCCCACTGGCGGGGGCGGATCACCTCGTACGGGCCGACGGGCAGCCCGAAGGAGATGAACACCCGCTTCATGTACTCCTTGTCCATGCCGACGGCGGAGGCGAGCACTCCGGCGCCCACGTACGGCACGCCGGACAGCTCCAGCAGCCCCTGGAGGGTGCCGTCCTCGCCGTAGGGGCCGTGCAGCATGGGGAAGACCACATCGACGTCGCCCAGCGCCTTGGGCACCGCCCCCGGCTCGCTGTAGACGACCTCGCGGTTCCCCGGGTCCACCGGGAGCACGACCGAGCCCTCCGCGGACTCGGCGAGCCGTTCGACGCTGGGCAGCTCACGGTTGGCGATGGCCATCCGGTCGGGCTCGTCGGCGGTCAGCGCCCAACGGCCGTCCGCCGTGATGCCGATCGGCAGCACGTCGTACTTCTCGCGGTCGATGGCGCGCAGCACGGCGCCCGCGGTGACCACCGAGATGGCGTGCTCGGAGCTGCGGCCGCCGAAGACGACGGCGACGCGCGGCTTCCGCGGCTCGCCTGCGGAGGAAGCCGGGACAGGGCGTGGGGAAGGGGTCTGGCTGCTCATATCGCGTTGAGGTTACCTTGCGGTTCGTACGGCGTCAGTGTCGCTCGGCCTTGGCGCTGCGCGACATCAGCTCTTTGAGGGCGACGAGCGGCGGTTTGCCGTCGTGCACGATGCCGACCACGGTTTCGGTGATGGGCATGTCGACGTCGTAGCGGCGGGCGAGATCCAGCACGGACTCGCACGACTTGACGCCCTCCGCGGTCTGCCTGGTGACCGCGATGGTCTCCTCCAGTGTCATTCCGCGGCCCAGATTGGTGCCGAAGGTGTGGTTGCGGGAGAGCGGGGAGGAGCAGGTGGCGACGAGGTCGCCCATGCCCGCGAGGCCCGCGAAGGTGTGCGCGTCGGCACCCATCGCCAGGCCCAGCCGGGTCGTTTCGGCGAGGCCGCGGGTGATGAGCGACGCCTTGGCGTTGTCGCCGAGCCCCATGCCGTCGGCGATGCCCACGGCCAGCGCGATGACGTTCTTCACCGCGCCGCCCAGCTCGCAGCCGACCACGTCGGTGTTGGTGTACGGGCGGAAGTACGAGGTGTGGCAGGCGGTCTGGAGGCGGCGCGCCACGCTCTCGTCACGGCAGGCCACGACGGAGGCGGCGGGCTGGCGGGCGGCGATCTCCTTGGCGAGGTTGGGCCCGGTCAGCACCGCCACCCGGCCGGCGACCTCCACACCGGGCGACGCCTTGCCGACGACTTCCTCGATGACCTCGCTCATCCGCTTCGCCGTGCCGAGTTCGACGCCCTTCATCAGGGAGACCAGCACGGTGTCGGCGGGCAGCAGCGGCGCCCACGCGGCGAGGTTTGCGCGCAGCGTCTGGGAGGGCACCGCGAGGACGGTGAACTCCGCGTCGCGGGCCGCGAGGGCCGGGTCGGTGGTGGCCGACACCCCCAGCGGCAGCTCGGCCCCCGGCAGATAGTCGGGGTTGGTGCGGCCCCTGTTGATGGCCTCGGCCAGCTCGGCGCGGCGGCCCCACAGCGTCACCTCACAGCCGGCGTCGGCGAGCACCATCGCGAAGGCGGTGCCCCAGGAGCCGGTGCCGAAGACGGCGCAGCGCGTCACTTGCTCTCCTCTTCGGCCACGGGGCGCGGCTGGTCGGCGGCGTGGGGCTTGGTGGCACGGGGCCGGACGGCGTGCGGCCTGGCGGACCGCAATTCCTTCGTCCCGGCGGGCGCGGGCACTCCGCGGACCTCGGCGAGGAGGTCGGTGATGGCGGCCATGATGATGTCGGTGGCCGCCCGCAGCACCTCCACGGTCGGCTCCTGCCCGTAGAACTCGGACAGGTCCACCGGCGGGCCCGCGAGCACTTTGAGGGTCTTGCGGGGGAAGAGCCGGACCTTCTTCTCCTTGGCGTACGGCGGCACGGCCTCGTTAGCGCCCCACTGGGCGACCGGGATGACCGGGGCCTTGGTGAGCAGCGCGACGCGCGCCGCGCCCGTCTTGCCGCGCATGGGCCACAGGTCGGGGTCGCGGGTGAGGGTGCCCTCGGGGTAGAAGGCCACGCACTCGCCCCTGTTGATGGCGTCCACGGCGGCCCGGAAGGCGTTGGCGGCGTCGGTCGACTCGCGGTAGACGGGGATCTGGCCGGTGCCACGCAGCATCGTGCCGAGGAAGCCGCCCCTGAAGAGCGCGGCCTTGGCGAGGAATCGCGGCACGCGTCCGGTGTTGTACTGGAAGTGCGCGTAGGAGAGCGGGTCGAGATACGAGTTGTGATTGATCGCAGTGATAAATCCACCGTCGGCGGGAATGTGCTCCATTCCGTGCCAGTCCCGCTTGAACAGAACCACGAGCGGCGGTTTGACCAAGACCGCTGCCGTGCGGTACCAGAAGCCGATTCTGCGGCCGGACACTCGGAACATCCTCTCTTGGACCCTGCTGACCTGCTGGCTTACTGCCGTCCGGGCAGCCGCACAAGTGTCGCTCCAGGTACCCGGTCTGTCGAGGACACCGTAACCCCGCAGGTCCCGGGCGAGCCGGGCAGCAGACGAGAATGAGGCCCGTGGGAACAAAGGGAGCCCGTGTGGCCTGGACGCTGGTGGTGCCGCTGAAGCCCTTGTCACGGGCGAAGAGCAGGCTTTCCGACGCCGCGCGGGACGGTCTGCGGCCCAGGCTCGCGCTCGCGTTCGCGCAGGACACGGTAGGCGCGGCGATGGCGAGCCGGTGGGTGCGGGGCGTGATGGTCGTCACCGACGATCCGCTCGCCGGGCGCGAGCTGTCGGCCCTCGGCGCCCGGATTCTGCCCGACCCGCCGGGGCGCGGTCTGAACGCGGCGCTCACGCACGGCGCCCGCGCGGTGCGCCAGGAGCGGCCGGAGGCCGCCGTGGCGGCGCTGAACGCCGATCTCCCGGCCCTTCGGGCCACGGAGCTCGACCAGGTGCTCGAAGCCGCCCACGGCTTCTCACGCGCCTTTCTGGCGGATGCGGCGGGGGTGGGTACGACGCTGCTCTCGGCGGCGCCGGGCGTCGAGCTCGCCCCGGCCTTCGGCGGCGCCTCACGGGCCCGGCACCGGGCGTCGGGGGCGCGCGAGATCGACCTGGCGGGGGTGGACTCGGTGCGGCGCGACGTGGATACCGCCGAAGATCTGCGCGCGGCTCTGGCCCTGGGCGTCGGCGCCCATACGAGGGCTAGGGTGGCGGTCATGCAGGGAACCGCCTACACGTACGACCCCGAGACCCGCGCCGGCAGTGTGCTGCTCGACGACGGCACCCCGTTGCCGTTCGACGCCGCGGCCTTCGACGCCGGGGGGCTGCGGATGCTGCGCCCGGGACAGCGGGTGCGGATCGAGGTGGAGGGCGAGGGAGAGACCCGGCGGGTCGTCTTCATCACCTTGCAGACGTTCTAAACACCGCGGGCCGGGCTCCCTCGGGGAGCCCGGCCCGGCGCGGCGTGACGGTGCTGCTGTGCTGCTGTGCTGCTGTGCTGCTGAGCTGCGCCGCTGACTAGCGCTTCCTGGCGGCGGTGGTCTTCTTGGCGGTGGTCTTGCGCGCGGTGGTCTTGCGCGCCGGAGCCTTCTTCGCGGCGGCCTTCTTGGCGGCCGTCTTCTTCGCCGGCGCCGCGGGGGCCTTCTTCGCCGTGGTCTTGGCGGGGGCCTTCTTCGCGGCGGCCTTCTTGGCGGCCTTCGCCGGCGCCGCCTTCTTCGCGGCGGCCTTCTTGGCGGCCGCCTTCTTCGCGGCGGCCTGGAGGCTGCCCTTGGGGGCCTTCTTCACGGCGACCTCACCGCCGCGCGGCAGCTTCTTCGAGCCGCTCACCAGGTCCTTGAAGCCCTGGCCCGCACGGAAGCGGGGCACGGAGGTCTTCTTGACCCGGACCCGCTCTCCGGTCTGCGGGTTGCGGGCGTAGCGGGCGGGACGCTCCACCTTCTCGAACGAGCCGAATCCAGTGACCGAAACTCGCTCCCCGGCTACGACCGCCCGGACGATGGCGTCCAGGACCGCGTCGACGGCTTCGGCGGCCTGCTGACGGCCTCCGACCTTGTCGGCAATCGCTTCTACGAGCTGCGCCTTGTTCACGTCTTCCCCTTCGGAGACATTGCCGGAACGAATGTGTTCAAGCTTTTTCGCACGTTAGGCAGATATATACCGCAAATCAAACACGAAACGGGCTAATCACCCTTGTGCCGCAACGCACTCGATCGTCACGGACCGTCGGAGTCGGGATCTTCGGGGAAACGCCCCTCGTCGAGGTCGTTCATGAACCGCTCCAGACGCCTTGCCGCGTCTGCGAGATCGTGTTTCGCCGCTGAGGTGATGACCAGCAGCTTCCGGGACAGCGCCATCCGTACGCCCTCCGGGACTTGCAGTGTGCGCACCCTTGTGTGCGCTTCCTTGAGCCGGGCGGCGACGAGACCGTAGAGCTCGAGTTGGCCGTCGCGTTCCATGCACTGATTGTGCCATCTGAGGCGAGTTGTCGCTTCACGGGGCCTCAACATGACGATGCGCCGCCAGTCCGAGTACTGGCGGCGCATCATGCCAAACCTGCTCTGTACAGGGAGAACCGGGGGGTCAGACCTCCGCCGTGCTCGGCTTGAAGGAGGGGCGACGAACCTCGTACGCGGCGATGTCCGCCTCCTCCCTGAGGGTGAGACTGATGTCGTCCAGGCCCTCCAGGAGTCGCCACCGAGCGTTCTCGTCAAGCTCAAAATCAGCCGTGATTCCCTCGGCTCGGACCTGACGGTCGACGAGGTCCACGGTGACCTCCGTGGTGGGGTCCGACTCGACCAGCTTCCACAGCCGGTCCACGGTCTCCTGCGGCAGGACGACGGTCAGCAGGCCGTTCTTGAGGGAGTTGCCGCGGAAGATGTCGGCGAAGCGGGACGAGATGACGGCCTTGAAGCCGTAGTTCTGCAGTGCCCACACCGCGTGCTCGCGCGAGGAGCCGGTACCGAAGTCGGGGCCGGCCACCAGAACCGTCCCGCCCTTGTACTCGGGGCGGTTGAGCACGAAGTCCGGGTCCTTGCGCCAGGCCTCGAAGAGCCCGTCCTCGAAGCCGTCGCGGGTGACCTTCTTGAGCCAGTGCGCGGGGATGATCTGGTCCGTGTCGACGTTGCTGCGCCGCAGCGGAACGGCCCGGCCGGTGTGCGTGGTGAAAGCTTCCATGGCTCTTAGGCCCCCACGGGAGTCGATACGGCGGCGTCGGACAGATCGGCGGGCGAGGCCAGATGGCCGAGCACCGCGGTGGCGGCGGCGACCTGCGGCGAGACGAGGTGCGTACGGCCGCCCTTGCCCTGCCGGCCCTCGAAGTTGCGGTTGGACGTGGACGCCGAGCGCTCACCGGGCGCAAGCTGGTCGGGGTTCATGCCCAGACACATCGAGCAGCCCGCGTGCCGCCACTCGGCGCCGGCCTGGGTGAACACCTTGTCCAGCCCCTCCTCCACGGCCTGCAGCGCGACCCGCACCGAGCCGGGGACCACCAGCATCCGTACGCCGTCGGCCACCGAACGGCCGGACAGGACCGAGGCGGCGGAGCGCAGGTCCTCGATGCGGCCGTTGGTGCAGGAGCCGACGAAGACGGTGTCGACCTTGATGTCACGCAGCAGCTGACCCGCCGTCAGACCCATGTATTCCAGGGCCTTCTCGGCGGCGTACTGCTCGCTGGCGTCCTCGAAGCCGGCGGGGTCGGGGACCGAGGCCGACAAGGGCGCGCCCTGGCCGGGGTTGGTGCCCCAGGTGACGAACGGGGCGAGCCCGGAGGCGTCGATGACGACCTCACGGTCGAAGACCGCGTCGTCGTCGCTGCGCAGGGTGCGCCAGTACGCGACCGCGGCGTCCCAGTCGGCGCCCTTCGGGGCGTGCGGCCGGCCCTCCAGGTAGGCGAAGGTGGTCTCATCCGGGGCGATCATGCCCGCGCGGGCGCCCGCTTCGATGGACATGTTGCACACGGTCATCCGGGCCTCCATCGAGAGCTTCTCGATGGCGGAGCCGCGGTACTCGATCACATAGCCCTGGCCGCCGCCCGTGCCGATCTTCGCGATGATCGCCAGGATCAGGTCCTTGGCGGTGACGTCCTCGGGCAGCTCGCCCTCGACGGTGATCGCCATGGTCTTGAAGGGCGCGAGCGGCAGCGTCTGGGTGGCCAGCACATGCTCGACCTGGCTGGTGCCGATGCCGAACGCGAGCGCGCCGAAGGCGCCGTGGGTGGAGGTGTGGCTGTCACCGCAGACGACGGTCGTACCGGGCTGGGTCAGTCCCAGTTGCGGTCCCACCACGTGGACCACGCCCTGCTCGACATCGCCGAGCGGGTGCAGACGGACGCCGAACTCCGCGCAGTTCTTGCGCAGCGTCTCCAACTGGGCGCGGGAGACGGGGTCGGCGATCGGCTTGTCGATGTCGAGGGTGGGGGTGTTGTGGTCCTCGGTCGCGATGGTGAGGTCGGTACGACGGACCTGGCGGCCGGCCTTGCGAAGGCCGTCGAACGCCTGCGGGCTGGTCACCTCGTGCAGCAGGTGCAGATCGATGAAGAGGAGGTCGGGCTCGCCTTCGGCGTGCCGGACGACATGGTCGTCCCAGACCTTCTCCGCGAGTGTCCGTCCCATCGCTTTCCCTCCGGCCGGCGTCGCTGCCGGCCCAACTCGTGTGGAGTGCGTGCCCTGGTCTGCGGGCCCGCCATTTACAGAGTGGCGGGTATCCCGGAAAATTGAACTTGCGTTTCACACTGTGAGACGCGAGTATCGTTTCATGGACAACTCTAGCGGCGTCGGCGTTCTCGACAAGGCGGCTCTGGTACTGAGCGCTCTGGAGTCCGGTCCGGCCACCCTCGCCGGGCTGGTCGGGGCGACCGGTCTCGCGCGCCCCACGGCGCACCGGCTCGCGGTAGCACTGGAACACCACCGGATGGTGGCGCGTGACATGCAGGGCCGCTTCATCCTGGGCCCGCGCCTGGCCGAGCTGGCCGCGGCGGCGGGCGAGGACCGGCTGCTCGCCACGGCCGGGCCCGTACTCACCCATCTCCGGGATGTGACCGGCGAGAGCGCGCAGCTCTACCGGCGCCAGGGTGATATGCGGATCTGTGTCGCGGCGGCGGAGCGGCTGTCCGGACTGCGGGACACCGTGCCGGTCGGCTCCACGCTGCCCATGAAGGCCGGCTCGGCCGCCCAGATTCTGATGGCCTGGGAGGAGCCGGAGCGGCTGCACCGCGGGCTGCAGGGCGCCCGCTTCACGGCGACGGCCCTGTCGGGCGTACGGCGGCGGGGCTGGGCGCAGTCGATCGGCGAGCGCGAGCCGGGCGTCGCCTCCGTCTCGGCGCCCGTGCGCGGCCCCTCCAACCGCGTGGTCGCCGCCGTCTCGGTCTCCGGACCGATCGAGCGGCTGACGCGGCACCCGGGCCGGATGCACGCCCAGGCGGTCATCGACGCGGCCGCCCGCCTCTCGGACGCGCTGCGCCGCGGCAATTGATCACCGCGTTACGGCGCCCGCTCCCCCTGGTGCCCCCCTACCCCTACGCCCCCCTTCAGCGACAGCCGGTCGGCCGCGCGCTCGCCGCGGCGGCCGACCGGGACGACTCCGGTGGCCTTGCCCAGCCCGAACGCCGGCATGTCGTAGTAGATCGCCTCATGCGCACCAGCCGGTACGGCGTACGTCTCGTGCCAGATGCCGACCTTCCCCCGCCCCTCCCGCGCCCGCCGGTTGAACGCGGCCCAGGCCGGGCGGTGCTCCTTGTCCTGCGCCGAGGCGTACGCCAGAAGCTTCTCGTGCGAGTCCCAGTACTGGACGATGTACAGCACCCGCGGCGGCCCGACCAGCAGCTGGTAGCCCAGCAGCCCGCTCTCCTTGTCCCGTGACAGCTCGCACAGCATCGGCGGCATGGCCTTGAAGACCGGCAGCCAGCTGCGCAGCGCGCGGAAACGGTTGACGCGCATCCCGATGAGGAAGACGGTCACCTCCCCCTCGGTCTCGGCGGTCATACGGCCTTCGATCACATCGGCATCATGGTGATCCCCTCGTTCCGACGTCGCGATCAGTGCGGGCGTATTGGATAGTGGAACTCTCCAATAGTTGGTTAGTGGCACTCTCCACGCGGAGGCACAAGGGAAAACGGCAAAGGGAAAGGTGCACAGGGGCATGCGACTGGCGGAGCCGAGCGAGCGCAGCGGGGTGTCCACCGCGACCATCAAGTACTACCTGCGCGAAGGGCTGCTGCCGCCCGGCGAGCGCCTCACCGCCACGAAGGCCGAGTACGGGGAGGAGCATCTGCGCAGGCTGCGGCTGGTGCGGGCGCTGATCCAGGTCGGCCGGATGCCGGTGGCCACCGCGCGCGAGGTGCTGAAGTCCGCCGAGGACGAGTCTCTGAGCCCGCATCTGCGGCTGGGAGCCGCGGTCTGGGCGCTGCCGCACGGCCCCGGACCCGATGAGGGCGCCCCGGAGACGGCCCGGGCCCGGGAGCAGGCGGACGCCCTGCTGGAACGGCTCGACTGGACCCACAACCAGGGGGCCGGCGACCCCTCCCCCGCCTACCGGATGCTGGTCGAGGCCATTGCCTCACTCGCCCGCCTCGGATACCCGCACGACACCGACCACTTGCTGCCGTACGCCCGGCTGGTGTCCCAACTGGCCGTCCACGAACTGGATGTGGTGGAGACGTACGACACGCCCACCGAGCAGATCGAGGCGTCCGTCGCCCTGACCGTGCTGTACGAGCCGGTACTGCTGAGCCTGCGGCGGCTCGCCCAGACCGGGGAGTCCAGCCGCCGCTTCGACCAGGCATAAGACGAAAAGGCCCTCCGTGTCACCACGGAGGGCCTTCGCTCTGTACCCCCGACCGGATTCGAACCGGCGCTACCGCCTTGAGAGGGCGGCGTGCTAGGCCGCTACACAACGGGGGCCTGAATCAGCACAACCTGTACTGCGCTGGGCTACCAGGACTCGAACCTAGACCAAATGAACCAGAATCACTCGTGCTGCCAATTACACCATAGCCCATGGTATAGACCAGTACCCCCGACCGGATTCGAACCGGCGCTACCGCCTTGAGAGGGCGGCGTGCTAGGCCGCTACACAACGGGGGCCCTAGCGATCTCCATAACCGCTGGAGATCCGTACCCCCGACCGGATTCGAACCGGCGCTACTGCCTTGAGAGGGCAGCGTGCTAGGCCGCTACACAACGGGGGCTTGGTCCTGCTTTGATCAAGAGATCTCCGAGGAAACCGAGGAGATCTCTTGCTGGGGTACCAGGACTCGAACCTAGACTAAGTGAACCAGAATCACTCGTGCTGCCAATTACACCATACCCCACCAAAACGCCACCCCCAGAAGGGTTTTGTTTGGCCTGCGCCTTCGGCCCGGCCTCTCGGCCCGCCCGTAGGCGCAGGAAGAACATTACCCGATGGTGGACGGGCCACCAAAACGGTATCGCCGCGCGGCGGGGGCCGGCTACCCCGGCTGGATGCCCTCGCAGCCCAGCAGGAGAGACGACGGGCCGACCGGCCTGGCTGTACGTCGGCCAGCCCACCCGGTGCGACTGCGGACGAGCAGCTACGCGGCCAAATCAGCCGGCTCTGCACGGGTCCGCAGGGTCCGGAAGACCACTCGCAGTTCCTCGATCTCCTCGTCAGTGAAGAAATCGTCGATGAGCCCCCTGTCGGTGAACGGCGCCTTGTACAAGTGCTGCATGCGGATCCAGCCGTTCTTCGCGATGAAGTCGACGATCAAGTCCAGGAAGTGCGTCTGGCGCGAGGTGAGCCCCCGCTCGATCCACGCGGAATTGACGCTGCTCAGTCCTCCAGCCAATCCTGTGGCCGCCCTCCCCGGGCGGCCACAGACGGACGCCTGGCAGGAAACGGTCACGGTTTTCCGATGTCGACCGCCCACACCCCCGTGCCGTCATACGCCTCCGGCCGTGCCGTCAGCACCTGCCCGTCCGTCGGCTCCGAGACGGCGGCGAAGACGGCGTGTGCGTACGCCCAGTCGACACCCGCGCCCACCGCCTGCTCGACTGCCGCCGTACCCGCGAAGTCGAGCGGAAGGAACTCCAGCCCGGGCAGAGCCCCCACATGCGCCGCCGCGTCCGGGAGTTCCAGGCTCGCCGCGACCAGGCACAGCGCCGGCACCTGAGCGCGCTGCGCCGGGTCGTCGACCTCGACGACGGCAAGACCGGAGAGCAGCCGATGCCCACGGCACAGGGCGAGGACCGCGGTATGGTCCAGGATGATCAACGACGGCTCCCCACCTGACGGGCCGCGATCGCCGTGCGCCAGTCCTGCGCTTCGCGCACATCGTCGTCTGTGAAGTCCGGGCTCAGGTTCGCACGGACATAAGCGACGCCCCTGGCCGTGCGCTCAGCCTTCTCGTCAGCGGTGGGGGTGGCGGCGACGACCCGTTCCACGTACGCGCGCGTACTCAGGCCGCGCTCTTCGGCGAGGGTGCGCAGACGGTCTCTTGTGTCATCGCTGATCTTGATGGTGGTGTCAGCCATGGACAGAGAATACCAATGAATACCAGGTGGGCGGGCGGTCACGTGGTCCGCGGCACAAACGGAGGGGCGGCCACCGGCATCCGGTGGCCGCCCCTCAACACACGAAGAGCCGCTTAGGCCGACAGCTTGGCCAGTGCCGCGTCGATGCGGGCCAGTGTGCGCTCGCGCCCCAGGACCTCCAGGGACTCGAACAGCGGCAGGCCGACCGTGCGGCCGGTGACGGCGACGCGCACCGGAGCCTGGGCCTTGCCCAGTTTGAGGCCGTGCTCCTCACCGGCGGCGAGGACCGCCTCCTTGAGGGGCTCGGCCTTCCACTCCGCCTCGGCGATCTTCGTACGGGCGGTGGCGAGCAGCGCTTCCGCGCCCGGCTTCATGGCCTTGGCCCACGACGCCTCGTCCTCCACCGGCTCTTCCAGGAAGAGGAAGTCGACGTTGGCGGTGATGTCGGACAGG
This sequence comes from Streptomyces sp. NPDC005393, assembly GCF_040606675.1. NCBI lineage: Bacteria > Bacillati > Actinomycetota > Actinomycetes > Kitasatosporales > Streptomycetaceae > Streptomyces > Streptomyces sp. NPDC005393. The sequence goes on from NZ_JBEXFG010000022.1 coordinate 117,551, forward strand.
ACCGTCAGCCGGGTCCGGGCCAGCGGGGCCAGCGCCTCGAAGGCGGCCGCGTCGAAGGACTCCGGGGCCCACGGCGCGTGCGGCGCCTTCAGCCAGGGGTCGCACGCCTCGATGAACGCCTTCACGTCCAGCTGCCTGATGTGGTCCGCGTTGATCGCCTCGGCCTTCTTGAGGTCGAAGCGCGCCGGATTGGCGTTCACATCGGAAATGTCGAACGCGGCGACCATCTCCTCCAGCGAGAAGACATCCCGGTCGGCCGAGATCGACCAGCCCAGCAGCGAGAGGTAGTTGAGCAGTCCCTCGGGGAGGAAGCCGCGCTCCCGGTAGAGGTTCAGCGAGGACTGCGGATCGCGCTTGGAGAGCTTCTTGTTGCCCTCGCCCATGACATACGGGAGGTGGCCGAAGGCGGGCACCAACCCGGTGCCCACGCCGATCTCGGCGAGTGCGCGGTAGAGCGCGACCTGGCGTGGGGTGGAGGAGAGCAGATCCTCGCCCCGGAGCACATGCGTGATCTCCATCAGCGCGTCGTCGACGGGGTTGACGAGCGTGTAGAGCGGGGCGCCGTTGGCCCGCACGATGCCGTAGTCCGACACGTTCTCGGGCGTGAAGGTCAGCTCGCCGCGGACCAGGTCGGTGAAGGTGATCGGCTCGTCGGGCATCCGGAAGCGGACGATCGAGGCGCGCCCCTCGGCCTCGTACGCCGCGATCTGCTCGGCGGTCAGCGAGCGGCAGGTGCCGTCGTAGCCGGAGGGCCGGCCGGCCTTGCGGGCCGCCTCGCGGCGCTCCTCCAGCTCTTCCGCGGTGCAGTAGCAGCGGTAGGCGTGGCCGGCCTCCAGGAGCTTGTCCGCGACGCCCCGGTAGATGTCCATCCGCTCCGACTGGCGGTACGGCGCGTGCGGGCCGCCCACCTCGGGGCCCTCGTCCCAGTCGAAGCCCAGCCAGCGCATCGCGTCCAGCAGCTGCGCGTAGGACTCCTCGGAGTCACGGGCGGCGTCGGTGTCCTCGATGCGGAAGACCAGGGTGCCGCCGTGGTGACGGGCGAAGGCCCAGTTGAACAGGGCGGTGCGGACCAGGCCGACATGGGGGTTGCCGGTCGGCGAGGGACAGAAACGAACCCGCACGGGGGCGGAGGAGCTTGCGCTAGCCACGCGTGATCACCTTGTTGGTGAGAGTGCCGATGCCTTCGATGGTGACGGCGACCTCGTCGCCGACGGCGAGGGGGCCGACGCCCGCCGGGGTGCCGGTGAGCACGACGTCGCCGGGGAGCAGCGTCATCGCCTCGGTGATGTGCACGATCAGATCCTCGATCGAGCGCACCATGTCGCTCGTACGGCCCAGCTGCCGCTGTTCACCGTTGACCGTGCACATGATGCCGAGATCACCGGCGCGCGCCAGGTCGATGTCGGTCTCCACCCAGGGGCCCAGCGGGCAGGAGGTGTCGAAGCCCTTGGCCCGCGCCCACTGCTGCTCGCGCCGCTGCGCGTCGCGCGCGGTGATGTCGTTGCCGCAGGTGTAGCCGAGGATGACGTCCTTGACGCGCTCTCGCGGGACCTCACGGCACATCCGGCCGATGACCACGGCCAGCTCGGCCTCGTGGTGCACCTCGGAGGAGAAGGGGGGGTAGACGACGGGGTCGCCGGGGCCGATCACGGAGGTGGACGGCTTGAAGAAGACGACCGGGACGTCGGGGACCTCGTTGCCGAGTTCGGCGGCGTGCTCGCGGTAGTTGCGGCCGATCCCGACGACCTTGTTGGGCAGGACCGGCGGCAGCAGCCGGACCTTGCTCAGCGGGATCTTCTGGCCCGAGCGCTCGAATTCGGCGAAGGGGTGGCCCTTGACGATGTCGACGACGGGGCCGTCCTGACCGGACGGCTCGCCCTCGACCACGCCGAAGGCGACGTTGCCGTCGATGGAGAATCTGGCGATGCGCACGGGAAGCTTTCGCCCCTTAACTGAACTCACTGGAGACTGACGCTCCAGGCTATCGCTCCGCGTCCCGCGCGCCGCTGCCTCGCCTCCGGCGGGCGGTACGGCCCGCCGCGCCCCGTCGGCTCAGTGGCCGGGGACCTCGGTGAGCACGGTGCGCTTGGGGTTCGCGGTCTGGGTCGGCAGATCGACGGGGTGCTCCGGCTGCTCGTCGGTCGCGGTCCGCAGCTCCTCGGCGTCCTTCAGATGCGCCAGGGTGGTGCGCCGCGGGTTGGCTATGGTGCGGAACATCATCGTCGTCTTCACTGGGTCCATGCCTCGCTGTTGTCGTTTCGACCGGCTGTGTAAAGCGTCAGGCTAGATGCGGCCTTGCCCAAGATTTCTGGGAAAAAGTCGCCAGCGGCGTGTGATTTTGCTCACGAACGATCGGGCAAATGCCGCATAGGAGACAGCCGATCCAATCAGGCTAAACGGACAATGCAGCCCTGAACCTGACGTTCCGCTCTTGATCATCGCTAGCCGGACACCGGGTTACCGCGATCGACTCGCTCATAAAAGTCCGTTATCGCCAACATGACTTTCTACGTCCGGTAATAAGGTCCGCACTGAGCGTCACACGGATCACACCTTATCCCTTGCCCTTGTTGCAGCATCCGGCACTGTGCTGGAATTCCCGGGACCGCCGCGGGAAGAAACCGGCGCGCACGGGGGCGCAGGACAGAGGCGCCGAGCGGCGGGGGTTCCTCTTGTCGATACGAAAGGAAGCGCGCCGGTCACTCACGACCGACAGGGGGGATCGCGGTCCCCCATGACTCGACACCGCTTCACCGTTCATCCGGTGGAGCGCCTGGTCCAGAGGTTGCGACGCTAGTGCAGGGACGTTTCAAGAGGGATGGCAGCGCTTCGGCGGACCCGGAGCTGCGCGGCGCGACCGACCGCGGCTCCTCGCCCCAGCGCGCCCAAGGCACCGCCAGGACGCCGGGCGACCAGGGCCCCGAGCCCGGTGCGGCCGGCGCCACACAGACCAGTGCGCCCAGCGGCGGCACACAAGCCCCCGAGCAGCCCAAACCGAAGGCCGCCGCCAGCGGGCCCGGGACCCGCATGGCCCTGCGCAACTGGCGCATCAGCACCAGGCTGGTCTCCCTGCTCGCGCTCCCCGTGGTCGCGGCGACCACCCTGGGGGCCCTGCGCATCCAGGACTCGCTCGACAACATCGAGCAGCTCGACCAGATGAAGCTGCTCACCGAGATGACGCAGCAGGCCACCCAGCTGGCGAGCGCCCTCCAGGAGGAGCGCGACAAGTCGGCCGGTCCGCTGGCCGGCAAGGGCAACGACAAGGACGACCGGGTCGTCTCGACGCGCGAGGACTCCAACCGCGCCATCGCGGCGTTCCGTAACGCCACCGACGAGATCGACCCCGGCGATCAGTCGATGGCCGGTGTCCAGTCGACCCTCGTCGACATCAGCCGCCAGCTCGGCAAGATCAACGAGATCCGTGACACGGCGTACGACAACAGTCAGTACTACTCACTGACCGTCCAGAACTACAACGAGCTGATCAACTCGCTGCTGTCGCTCTCCCAGGACATGGCGCAGGCGACCAGCAACCGCGCGATGATCAACAACACCCGCGCGCTCGCCACCTTCTCCTCCGCCAAGGAGTACGCCTCGATCCAGCGCGCGCTGATCAGCGCCGCGCTCGCCGATCCGGACGGCGCCGAGTTCTCCGCCAACGACCGCCGCTTCGCCAAGACCGCGGTGGACAAGGAGAACGAGGCGCTCGGCCGCTTCAAGCAGATCCGCCAGGGCAACTCCGAGGATCTGCTCGAACCGCTGGACGGCCGCCCGGACATCAAGGCGGCGACCATGTACGCCGACCGCGCGGTGCGCGACCCGGACGGGCTCAAGGCCGACAAGCGCACGGATCTGGACTGGTACGACCAGGACAGCATCAAGATCGAAGAGATGGGCAAGATCGAGCAGACGCTGCTCAGCGAGATGCAGCAGAAGGCTCGTGATCTCCGTCAGTCCGCCCAGCAGGACGCGATCATCAACGGTGCGCTGATCCTGCTCGTCCTCGGCGTCTCCCTGGTCGGCGCGTTCGTCGTCGCCCGCTCCATGGTCCGCTCGCTGCGCCGGCTGCAGGACACCGCGCAGGACGTCGCCCAGAAGCGGCTGCCCGAGCTGGTCAAGCAGCTCTCCGAGTCCGACCCGCAGGACGTGGACACCTCCGTCGAGTCCGTCGGGGTGCACAGCCGGGACGAGATCGGCAAGGTGGCCACGGCCTTCGACGACGTGCACCGCGAGGCGGTCCGGCTCGCCGCCGAGCAGGCGCTGCTGCGAGGCAACGTCAACGCGATGTTCACCAACCTCTCGCGCCGCAGCCAGGGCCTCATCCAGCGCCAGCTCTCGCTCATCTCCGAGCTGGAGAGCCGCGAGGCCGACCCGGACCAGCTGTCCTCGCTCTTCAAGCTGGACCACCTCGCCACCCGTATGCGCCGTAACGGCGAGAACCTCCTGGTCCTCGCGGGCGAGGAACCCGGCCGCCGCTGGACCCGGCCGGTCCCGCTGGTGGACGTGCTCCGCGCGGCGGCCTCCGAGGTGGAGCAGTACGAGCGCATCGAGCTCAGCTCGGTCCCGGCGACCGAGGTCGCGGGCCGGGTCGTCAACGACCTCGTCCACCTGCTCGCCGAGCTGCTGGAGAACGCCACCTCCTTCTCCTCACCGCAGACCAAGGTCAAGGTCACCGGTCACGCACTGCCCGACGGGCGGGTGCTGGTCGAGATCCACGACACCGGTATCGGGCTCTCGCCCGAGGACCTGGCCGCGATCAACGAGCGGCTGGCCAGCCCGCCCACCGTCGATGTGTCGGTGTCCCGGCGCATGGGTCTGTTCGTGGTCGGCCGGCTGTCGCTGCGCCACGGCATCCGTATCCAGCTGAGGCCGTCCGACTCCGGCGGTACGACCGCGCTTGTCATGCTGCCGGTCGATGTCGCCCAGGGCGGCAGGAAGCCGGGGGCACAGGGCCCCGGTGGCGGCAAGGCGGGCCCGGGCGCCCCGGGCGGCGGCAACGGCGGACCGGGCAACGGTTCGGCGGGGCTGCTCGGCGCGGCGCCCTCGCGGCGTCAGGTCCCGGGGTCGGGTTCGCGCGCCGCGCTGCCCGGCAACGGCGGCGGCACCGGCCTGCCGCCCCGGCCGGTCGCTGCCGGGGCGGGCCCCTCGGGCAGCGCCCCGTCCGGCGGCCCCAGCCTCTTCGAGGGCGGACGGCCTCCCGGCCCCCGGAACAACGCCCCCTCGGGCCCCGGCGGCCTGGGTGACTCCTCCGGTCGTCCCCCGCTGCCGGGGCGCGGCGAGGGCCCGACCGTCGCCCCGCCGACCGGCGCCCCCAGACGCGCCGACGCGGGCGACCGGGGCGGCCGCCCGCAGCTGCCCCCGCGCGACCCCGCGCCCGAGCTCCCCGCCTCCACGCAGCCCGGCACCAGCTGGGGCGCGCGCCGCGCCGCGTCGGGCGAGGACGACTGGCCGACGGCGCCGCGTGACGCGGGAGACACCCCGCGTGGCCATGACGAGGCCGAGTCCACGGGCCGGTTCGCCCGCCCGGACCTCGGTGGCTCCACGGGGGGCCGCGATGCGTTCGGCAGCAGCGGGCCCGGCGACACCGGCGAGCTGACCCAGCTGAGCGACGGCCCCAACATGTTCGAGCCCCGGCGCGGGCCCGGCGACACCGGCGAGTTCGCGATGCCCGGCCGGCAGGACGTGCCGCCCGCGCGCGGCCCGCAGGGCGGCCGCGGACCGGGCGACACCGCCCAGTTCGAGCGCCCCGACTACAGCCGCGGCCCCGGCGACACGGGCCAGTTCGCCCGGCCGGAGCTCGGCCAGGGTCCCGGCAACACGGGCCAGTTCGCCCGGCCGGAGCTCGGCCAGGGTCCCGGCAACACCGGCGAATACGCCCGGCCGGAGATCAACGGTCCCGGTGACACCGGCGAGTTCCCGCTGCCCCAGGGCGGGCAGGGCGAGCGCGACGGCCGCCGGACGGACGACGCGCTGCCGCCCGCCGGCCCCGGCGACGGCCGTACGCCGATCTTCGACACCATCGAGTCCAACTGGCGCCACCAGGCCGAGGACACCGGCAGGCCCGGCGCGGGCACGAGGGACGCGGGCCCGTCGAACACCGGCTCCCAGGGCGAGGGCCGACGGTTCCCGTCCCAGCCGTCCCACCCGTCGCGGTCCGGGTTCAGCGCGCCTGAGCCGCCCGCGCCCGGGCGCCCGGCCTCGGCCGTACCGCCCGCCCCGCGCCGCGAGCCGCAGCCGGCGTCCCGGGGCACCGGTGAGTTCGCCGGAAGCAAGGGATCCACCGGTGCCAACGGCGCCGCGGCAGGCGGCCTGGGCAGCGCTGGTTCCCACTGGCGCACGTCGTCCGCCAACGACGAGCGCTGGCGCCGCGCCGAGCAGATCCGCGAGCCCGCCGCCGGCGGTCTCACGTCGTCCGGGTTGCCACGGCGGGTGCCGCGCGCGAATCTCGTGGAGGGCGCCGCGACGCAGGCGCCGCAGCAGCCCGACCGGACGGGGCCGCAGGTGTCGCGCGCACCGAATGATGTACGCGGAAGGCTGACCAACCTCCGCCGGGGGATTCAGCAGGGCCGTCAGGCCGGAACCGGCCCCGACGGCAATCACGATCGCGGCATAGGCCCGACTTACCAGCAGGAGCGTTAGTTGAGCCCGATGAGCCAGGCGGCGCAGAATCTGAACTGGTTGATCACCAATTTCGTGGACAACACCCCCGGGGTGTCCCACACCGTGGTGGTCTCCGCCGACGGACTCCTTCTGGCGATGTCCGAAGGCTTCCCCCGTGACCGAGCCGATCAACTGGCGGCGGT
>NZ_JBEXFG010000023.1:0-119462 GCF_040606675.1 Streptomyces sp. NPDC005393
AGGATGTCTTGGAGGACAAACCTCTTCTACAGCAGCTCCGCTGCCTCGTTCACCAGCCTTGACGAACAGTCCCCACGCCTAACTGAACGGCGTTGCCTCTAGACCGCTTCCCTTGACCACGCCCCTTGACCGGATATGAGACATTTGCCTCCATGCAGCCCACCGTGCGGGACCGCGCGCTGGCGGACGGCCTCAAGGCCGGACAAGCGGCGGTCGAAAAGGGCCTGTTGGAGGCCACGAAGAGCGACGTTCCGTTCATCACCGAGGCCGCGCGGGAGTTGATGCGCACAGCCGGGCGGCGGCTCCGGCCGCTGCTGGTGCTGCTGGCCGCGCGGTTCGGCGATCCCTCGGCGTCGGGGGTGGTGCCCGCGGCCGTCGTCGTCGAGCTGACCCATCTGGCGACGCACTACCACGACGATGTGATCGACGAGACGGACGCATGGCGCCGCCGCGCCCCGGGCTCGGACGTGAACTGGGACAACTCGGTCGCGGTACTCATCGGCGACTTCCTCTTCGCGCGGGCCTCGCACATCCTGGCCGACCTCGGGCCCCAGGCCGTACGGATCCAGGCCGACGCGTTCAAAAGGCTGGTCACCGGCCAGATCCTGGAGACGACCGGCCCGACCGACGGCCGCGACCCCGTCGAGCACCACCTGGAAGTCCTGGCGAGCCGCACCGGCTCGCTGACCGCCGTCTCCGGCCGGCTCGGCGCGATGACCTCGGGCGCGGACGCGAGCGTCGCCGACGCCCTTGCCCGGTACGGCGAACGGCTGGGCGTCGCGAGCCATCTCGCCGACGAGGTGGAGGCGGTCGCGGCGCGCCGCCCGACGCTGCCCGTACTCCTGCTGCTGCGGGGGGAACCGGCGGACCGGGAGCTGTACCACCGGCTCACCGGGGGCTCCGCCGATCAGGGGCAGTACGCGGAAGCGGTGGCGCGGCTGCGCGCCCACCCGGCCCTGGAGCAGGCCCGCCAGGAGACCGCACACCAGGCCGCCGAGGCCCGCGCCGCCCTCTCCGGGCTGCCCGACTGCCCGGCCAGGGCGGCCCTGGAATCCCTGTGCGAGACGGTGACCCACCGGGCCCTCGCTCACGACCGCTGATCGCCCCGCACCAACGCCTCCCCGTAGCGGCGCAGCCGCGACAGCGCGTCGGGATCCAACGCCTCCCGACGCCGCACCAGCGCCCGCCGGATCTCTCCCAGCGCCCCGGCCTCACAACGGCAGCCACCGGGGTCGGCGGGACGGGCCCTTCGTCGCCTCACAGCGAGGGGAACCCCCGAGCGCGGGGCGCTATTCCAGCGGGTCCCGGAAATCCCGGAGGTTGTTGGCGGAGGGGTGCGCGAGGACGTACCGGAGGATGCCGTCATCGGACCCGGCGCCGCCTGGCCCCCCGCATCCAGCGCATGACGGCGAAGACGACATCGGCCACGAACAGCACCGCGGCGATGACCAGCAGATAGCCGAGCCCGTGCACCACCGTGCCGACGATGCCGAGCGCGATGGCCACGATCACGAGGAACAGGAAGAGAGCCATGGCCCGACGGTCTCCTTTCCTCAGCGGCGTACGGGGCGCCTCAGCGGCGTGCGGGGCGCCTCAGCGGCGTGCGAGCTGCCGTTCGCCACCCGCGCCCGGCTGGTAGGTCTTCCCGTAGTGCTCGAAGATCGCCCCCTCCCGCTCGGCGGGCAGCACATCGTCCATGCCTATCGAGGGGGCCTTCCTCACCAGACCCCGCGCGTACGGGACCTTGACGTAGTCCGGTCCGACGATCGCGTCGTCGACGGGGACGAACACCAGGCGGTGACGGGTGGGCAGGCCGGTGCGGACCGTGGCCATGGCGGGCTCGTCGGTGGTCGTGGCCACATAGACCGCCTCGAGCACGCCGATCTTGCGGCCCTGCTCATCGACGACATCGCGGTCGCGCCACTCACGGATATCGGCTGGCTGGATCATCACGTATCACCCTCTGACCTCTACCCCTCCAGCCTGCCCCGGCTTCTCCCGGGACGCCACGCCATCCACCCCACCGGGGGTACGCGGACGCCGGACTCCAGGAGCCCCGGTACGCGGCCGGCGCCGGTGCCCGGCCGGCAGCGCGGTCATCGCCGTGGTCCGCGTAACGCCGCGCGGCGGCGTCCCGGAGTCGGCGCGCCGGCCGGCTTCGCCATCGGCACCTGCTGGACCCAGGTCTTCTTCGGCGCTCGGCATGGACGACAACTGCCCGTGCGACTCGGCCACTTCGGCGCGGAGCTCGCGATCCGCCCGAAATGATCAGGCATGCCTTATTCGCTGAGGGGTACTCGCGGCTCGGAGGTTGATAACCATGGTTCCCCTGATCGTCGTTCTTCTTCTCGCCCTGCTGCTCTTCGGTGCCGGGTTCGCCCTGAAGGCCCTGTGGTGGATCGCCGTCATCGTGCTCGCGGTCTGGCTGCTGGGCTTCATCGTCCGGCCGACGGCCCCCGGAGGCCGCCGGGGCCGGTGGTACCGCTGGTAGAACACACGGACAGACGCAACAGACGCACCTGGGGCCCGGCCGGAGAATCTCGACGCTGTTGGTTGATTCGGGCCCGTGCGTGACCTCGGTTCCCCAGACCTGGTTGGGTCTGGGGAACCGACGTTGTCGTATGGGGAGGGTGTCGGTGTCGTTGCGGCCGAAGGGGCCGGGAGAGATCCCGGTGGAGACGGTGCGGGTGGCGCGGGCGGCGTTCCCGAGGGGAAGACTGGCGATCCGGGTCCGGGATGAGCTGGGGCCCCTGTTCACCGACGAGCAGTTCGCTGGTCTGTTTCCCTCACGGGGCAAGCCCGCCTGGTCACCGGGACGGCTGGCGATGGTGGTGGTGTCGCAGTTCGTGGAAGGGCTGACCGACCGGCAGGCCGCGGAGGCGGTACGGGCCCGGATCGACTGGAGATTCGCGCTGGGACTGGAGCTGACCGATCAGGGCTTCGACTTCTCGGTGCTGTCGGAGTTCAGGGACCTCCTGGTCAGCGCGGACGGCGGACGGGGAGTCCTGGACGGCGTCCTGGCCGCGGCCCGGGAGAAGGACCTGCTCAGCTGCGGCGGGAGGGCGCGGACCGACTCCACGCATGTGCTGCGCTGTCCTCAGCGCGTGAACTGAACTGGCCGGAACTGGTCGGGGAAACGTCGCGGGCGGCACTGAGCGCGGTGGCCCGGGACGAGCCGGACTGGCTCGGCGCGCACGCTCTGCCGGACCGGTTCACGCATGACGCGACCCGCATCGAGGACTCCCGTTTCCCCAGGGCCCAGTCCAAGCGCGCCGAAGTGGGGCGCCGGATCGGCGCGGACGGCATGCGTCTGCTGCGGATGCTCCGGGCGGATGACGCGCCCCCGCAGTTGCGGGCACTGCCACCGGTCGAGACCCTGCGTCAGACCGCCGGTGTCGAAGGCACCATCTCTCAAGCAGTGCAAGCCTGCGACCTGCGCAGATCCCGCTACCGAGGCTTGGCCAAGACCAGCCTTCAGCATCAGCTCGCCGGCGCCGCCGTCAACCTCATCCGCATCGACGCCTGGCTCACCGGCAAACCTCACGCCCGCACCCGCACCAGCCCCCTGGCGGCACTTCGCCCCGCCGCATAGCGACGGGGCGAAGCAACCAGACCCGAATTAACCAACAGCGGCGTCGACAATCTCCGGCCGGGCCCCACGACGTAGCGACGACCGCCGCTACTTGACGGCCTTGGTGACTGAGTCGGCCCCCATCGGCCCTACTAGGCAGTCGGCCTACTCGGCAGTCGGCCTACTAGGCAGTCGGCCTACTCGGCGAGCAGCCCCCGCCGCAACCGGGTGAGCGACTTCGTGAGCAGCCGGGAGACATGCATTTGCGACACGCCGAGCTCGGCGCCGATCTCGGACTGCGTCAACTCTTCGCCGAACCGCATCTGCAGAATCCGGCGGTCCCGCTCATCGAGCTCCCCCACCAGCGGCTTGAGGGCGTGGAGGTTCTCCACGATCTCCATCGCCGGGTCGACGTCACCGAACCGGTCTGCGTACGTCGTCACCCGGCTCGCCCCGCCCGCCTCATGGTCGGCGGGCGCGTCCAAGGAGGTGGTCAGATAGCCATTGCTGGCCACCAGCCCTTCGACGACCTCTTCCTCGCTCAGCTTCAGATGCTCCGCGAGCTCGGTGGTGGTCGGCGACCGGTCGAACCGCTGGAAGAGCTCCTCGTTGGCCTTCGCCAGGTCGATCCGCAGCTCCTGCAGACGACGCGGAACGTGCACCGCCCAACTCGTGTCCCGGAAGAACCGCTTGATCTCGCCGACGATGTACGGAACCGCGAAGGTGGTGAACTCCACCTCACGGCTCAGATCGAACCGGTCGATCGCCTTGATCAGCCCAATGGTGCCGACCTGAATGATGTCTTCCATCTCCACCGAGCGGTTACGGAACCGCCGGGCGGCATACCGGACCAGCGACAGGTTGAGCTCGATCAGGGTGTTCCGCACGTACTGGTACTCATGCGTCCCCTCCTCGAGCTCCGTCAGCCCGTCCAGGAAAGTCTTCGTCAGTGCCCGCGCGTCCTTGGGCGCCACCTTCGTCGGGTCGTCCACGCTGGGCAGGCCGGCAACCTCGACTTCACTTACCAGCTCAGCCTCGGCCGCTGTCAGCTCTGACGTCATCACGGGTGCCGTGCCGTTCACGTTGCACTCCCTGTATCTCGGCTGCGTACATGGGCGGATTGAAGACGCGTCTACCCAGGTTCCCACCCCCCACACCTCGCACCATCGCCGCCGCCGCCGGGAGACGGGCCCGACCCGCGCGGCGGCCGGGCACATCGCGGCGTACGGCGCGGCCCTACAACGACACCAGCGCCCGGGCAGCGCGGCGTCGGGCGCGTGGGCGTAGGCCGCACAGGAGTGGGGCGGGGCGGCTTGGGCGCCCGGGTGCGCCGCGTCGCCTTGGGCTGCTCCGCCGGCCCGTTCCGCTCGGCGGCCTGGTCCGGCGAGCCAGGACACGCTGTCCCGTATCCGCGCAGGACCGCCGGATCAGGTGCGGGTGAGGTCGGACAGGAGTGCGGGCAGGAGGCGTTCCTCCATGACCGTGCTGCCCGACTCGTTCATGGCACGGGCCAGGTCGGGGTCCCAGGGGCTGGCCGCGGGCGGTCCCGCGAGCGGTGTGGACTCGCCCATGCTGAGGGCCGCCGTGTAGTCGGCGGCGGTCATCCGCCACGGGCGGGCACCGTGGCGGGCCAAGGCGCCCGCGGTGATGCGCAGGCCGGCCCAGTCGAAGTCGGCGCGCCAGTGCAGCCGGGCTCCCGCGCCTACGGCGTCGCCGAGCAGTTTGTGGCAGGCGGCGGACGGGACTCCCTCGGTGCAGACGAGGGCCGCGCTGGATCCTTGGAGTTCGCCGGCTGCGGCGCGCAGTACGGCCGGGTTCTCGCAGATGAAGATGGAGCGGGCGGCGGGAACGACGGGGCCGGTGGCGAGCTGGTGGAGGGTGAGCCGGAAGGGGATGCCGAAGTCGGCGGCGTCGCGCAGCCAGTCGCAGACCACGGTGTCGCCCATGGCTCCGATGTTGAGGACGAGTACTTGGCTGGCGAGATCGTCGGCAATGGCTCCGGCGCTCTCCCACAGGGCGCGCCGCCCGGCCCTCTCGCTCGGGAGGTCGCCGCCGGTGCGCTGGGCGAGGGCGCGCAGGACGAGTTGTTCGAGCGGGGTGCCGGGAACGAGGGCCTTGGTGTCGCCGACCGCCCACTCGGCGAGGACCGGAAGCGGCACGATGCCAACCTGATCATGGGAAAGCCTTTCCAGGACGCGCACCGCCGCGTCGAGGAGGGGTGCGTCCCCGCGGCGCACGAGACGGGTGAGGGTGCCGTCGGCGGCGATCCGCTCCAGCCAGGCCGCGAACCATCCTTGCCTGGCGAGTCGGCTGGAGTGGGCGGATTTCAGGGCCTGTTCGCGGCGCGCGTCCTCGTCAGCCCGTTCGGCCGGCCGGTCACGCAGCGGGCCGTGGAGCCGGCCGAGGGTCTGGAGGAGACCGGTGCCGTAGCGGTCGTGCAGATATCCGTCCAGGTCGCGGAGGGGTATGGCGAGGCGTTTGGCGGTCTCGGGCCGGTAGTGGCCGGTGATGCCGATGACGGTACGGCGTTCGGCCTCGCTGGGCCCCGTGAGCCCGATGTCGCCGTCGAGCACGCCGCTGGTGCGCTCCAGCTTGCGGCGGGCGGCGGCGAGTAGCCGGGTCCATTCCTCGCCTTGCAACTCGTCGTACTCACGCCTCTCAGTAGACAACCGCGGCCTCCTCGGGCGTCGGGACGCGCCGGGTGCCGGGCGAGCCGAGGGCGGCGGTGAGGTCGCCGGTGTCGTCGGCGAGGAGCCGGTGGCCGTCCCAGACGAGCAGCAGCGCGGAGACGGTGTGGTCGACGGCCGTGTGAGCGAGGTCGTAATGGGCGGCGGCGGGGACGGAGGCGTGGGCGGCCCACAGGTCGTATCCGGTCATGAACAGGTCGAGGTCGAACTGGGCCGCCAGCGACATGAGTTCGCCGCGCCCGGTGTCGTCCACGCCCGCGAAGGCCTCGTCGAGGGCGAGCAGCCGCGGGGCGTGCGGATCGGCGGAGTTGAGCATGGCGTGTGCGGCGGCGAACAGCGGCAGGTGCAGCGACACGGACTGCTCACCGCCCGACAGGCGGCTGTGCCGGGCGCGGGTGAGCTTCTCCTCGGTCTTGTCGGGGCGTACCAGCTGGAACGCGAACTGCCGCCAGCGCCGGTAGTCAAGCACCTCGGCGAGGAGTTCGCGGTAGGGCTGGTCGCGGTGGCGGGCGCGGGCGGTCTTGATCTGCGCGGCGAAGTGGGTGCGCACCCGAGCGAGGCCGTCGGGGCCGAGGCGGGCGGCGTCGGCGTCGAGGAGGGCGCAGACAGCGCGCTGCTCGTCGTCGAGATGGTCGGCGAGCAGCCAGCTCACGCCGACCGTCGTCCCCGATGACATCGTGCGCTTGCGCATGTCGGTGTTCATCCGCCTGATCAGGTCGCGGGCGTCGACGGTGCGGTCGTGGATCTGCTGGGCGAGCCGGGTGAGCAGTGCGTCCTCCAGGATGCGCTGCTCGGATTCGGAGAGCAGTTCGGCCTGGTCGCGGCGGTGTGCCGCGATCTTCCCGGCGAAGGTGGCGACGGGCAGCGGGCCTTCCTCCTCGGCGACGCGTACGAGGATGACCCCGTCGGAGCCGTCCCATTCGGGCCGGTAGTCCTGTCCGGCGGCGGCGAGCTGCGCCTGCAGGTCGTCCAGGGCCTTGGTGAGACGGGTGGCCGACTGCTTGATGCTGGTCTCGGTGGGGGTCAGGTCCCGGGTGGCGGCGAGGATCGCCTCGTGCACGGCGACCGCGGCGGGCGGCAGTTCGCCGTCCGCCCAGTCGGCCTCCCGCGCGGGCCAGGCGAGGCCCGGCGGGCAGCGCAGGATGTCGAGGAGTTCACGGGCGGCGTACGGGCGAAGGCCGCGGGCAGTGTCCTTCTCCTCCGCGGCGGCGACCGACCGGGCCTCGGCGGCGGCCGTGCGGCGGGCCTCGGCGGCTGCGGTGTCCGCGATCGCGGTGTGCTGGGCCACGCGAGCCGCCTCGGCCTCCCGGGCCAGAGCGTCGATCCCGTCCTCGGCCTTCTGCACCTGGCGCATCACATCCTGCGCGTCGGCCCCGACGGCCTCCTGGAGGGCGGCGAGCCCTGCGGCCTCCTCGGTGTGCCGGCGGCGCGCGGCGCGCTCGGCGCCCAGGGCCGCTTCCTCGTCTTCGGCTGCGGCGGTGAGCCGGTCGGCCGCCGCCTGGGCGGCCTGAAGCTGGCGGGCGTGTTCGCGGCGGCGGGCGGTGAGTTCGCGTACCGCCGTCTCGAAGGCGCGGGTAGCGGTCTCGACAGCGTCGACGCGCTCGATCTCGATGGCGTGCTCGGCCGCGGTGCGGCGCAGGGCGCGCTCGGCGACCGAGCAGGCGGCCACGGTCTCGTCGTAGGACGCCTGAGCGGCGTCGGCGGCGTCGCGGGTGGCGCGCAGCCTCGCTGCGGCCTTGTCGAGTTCACGCAGCGCCTGTGTGATGCCGGTGGTGCGGGGCAGGGCGGCTCGGGCGGCGACGTACGCCTCAAGGGCGACGTCTGTACGGGCCTGTGCGCGCGCCAACTCGCCGAGTTGGGCGGCGAGTTCGGCCAGCAGCGTCTCGCAGGCGGCGATACGGGCGGCGCGGCGGCGATGGCGGGCGGTGGCGCCGACGTACTCGGCGTGTTCTTTGGTGTGGGCGCCGGCCAGGACACCGGCCGCGTACCGGCCGTCGGGGCTGATCTGCGGGGTCCCGGTGTCGAGGTCACCGGTGACGGCGACGGAGCGCAGCACCGCGGTGATCCGCGCGGCCGGGATCGCGGCGTTCTCCTCGGGCCGCAGGAGATCGGCGAGGCTCGGTCCGCTCACCGGGGCACCGGCGCGGAGGTAGCCCTCGCTGTGCCCGGCTGTCACGGGGGTGTCCTCGGCGGTGAGGAGGGCGTCGAGGAGCCCCGATGCCTCCAGGGCCGCTTCAAGACCGGCCCGCTGATGATCGGTCAGCCAACTGCCGAAATCGACGAGTTGCCACAGCGGCATGCCGTCGCCGGGTGCCCGCTCGGCGGTGCGGCCGCGGGCCGGGGGCGGGGCGTCGTCGTGTTCGGCGGCGATCCGGTCGCGTTCGGCTTCGGTCTCGGCGCGGCGGCGCTCGACGCCGGCGCGCTGGGCGCGCAAGGAGGCGAGCGTGTCGCGCAGCTCCTGCACGGCGGGGGCGGTGAGTTCGGCGAAGACGTCGGCGAGCGTGACCCCCTCGGCCTCGCCGGTAAGGCCGAGGGCTTCGGCGAGTCGGCCGGCACCCGCTTCGGGGAGGAGCGCGCCGTGTGCCCCCGTCCACTGGCCGAGCGCCGTACGGGCCTGTTCGCGGGCGGATTCCAGGGCCGACTCGGCAGCCGTTTCGGCGGTTTCGGCTGCGGCGACGGCTTCCTGGGCGCGGTCGAGGGAGACCCGGGCGAGGTCGCGGGTCCGCTCGCCACCGCGTGCCGCCTGCTGGGCGGCTCGCAATGCCCGGACACCCTCCTGCCGGGCGGCGGCGAGCACGGCGGAGCGCTCGGCGAGGCGGGCGGGCTCGGCATCGGCCGGGGTCCAGGGGAGGCCGGCGGTGTGGGCGTGGTCGGCGACGGTGGCGGCGTCGCGGGAGACGGCGGCGTCGAGTTCGGCGGCGAGCTGAGTGGCGCGTTCGGCTTCGGCGCGGGCGCGGCCGGTGGCGGCGGTGCGGCGTTCTCGTTCGGCACTCGCCTGCCGGGCGGTGTGCTCGCAGGTGCGCACCAGGCGTTCCAGGTCGGCCAGTTGCTCGACGGCCTGGTAGGCGGCGGACGAGCGCAGCTGGTCGAGGCGGGCGCGCTGGGCGGCCAGCGCGGCGTCGGCTCGCTCGGCGCGCGTCTCGGCGGCTGCCTGCTGTTCGCGGGCCGCCTCCAGGTCCGCGGCGGCGGTGCGCAGCGCGGCCGCGCGCTCGGCGGTTTCGCCGCGGCGGGCAGTGAGCTTGTCCGCCGCTGCGCGGGCGTGGACACGCAGATAGGTGGAGTAGCTCGCGAGGAAGGCACGGGTGGCGTCGTCGGCGGCGGCCAGCCCCTCCAGGGTGCGCTGCACGGACTCCATGTCGTCGAAGGAGCGGGCCGCCTCGGCGATCAGGTCGTCGTCGAGCGGGCGCAGGCCCGCGGTAAGGGTGTCGGAGAGCTTGGCCGGGTCGAGGTTCTTGGCGAGCTGCGGGCGGCGCAACGTGAGGATCAGGGTGAGCAACTGCTCGTACCGCTCCCTGCCGAGGCCGAACAGGCGCTGGTCGACGGCGGCGCGGTAGTCGGCCGTGGAGGCGATCAGCTCGCGTCCGAGCTCGGCGGCGAGCTGCTTCTTCGTCATCGGCCGGTCGTCGCTCGTCAGGAGGGAGAAGTCCTCGCCGACGCGGCCTTCGGCGACGAAGTGCCAACGAGCCGGTGTGTCGCGGTGTCGCTGGGCGTGCAGTCCGATGCCGCAGGTGACGGCCTCGCCGGTATCCCGGTGGGTGAACTCGATCCAGACGTAGCCGAGCGCGCTGTCCTGGCCGCGGAAGAGCAGGTTGGACTTCATGGTGCGGTCTTCGGCGGCGAACGGGTTGAGCCGCTTGGGGTCGATGCGGCCGTCGAGGACGAACGGGAAGAGGACTTCGAGGGCCTTGGTCTTGCCCGATCCGTTGGGTCCGCGCAGCACCAGCCAGCCGCCGGCGAAGGAGAACTCCTCGTCCCGGTAGTCCCACAGGTTGATGATCCCGGCGCGGGTCGGGACATAGCGGGGGGCCGGGGAGGGAGCGGGGGTACTCACGGCGTCGGGTCCTTCAGGGTGTCGTCGGCGAACAGGGCGGTCCGGGCCGATGACCGCTCGGGCGTACGGGACTTCACGCGGGCGGTGACCCCGCGGTAGCGGGCGAGCAGCGGGAGTGCGAGGGCTCCGCCGTCGACACGGGCGATCAGCGACATGGCGGCCAGCAGGTCGAGAGCCTGGTCGAGCAGCCGGTCCGGGTCGCCGCGCAGCTCGGCGGCGAAGCCCGCACCGTACTCGCCGGTGATCTCCTTGAGCCTGCCCCGAAGCCAGGAGTCCGTGACGAAGGGATACCGGATCTCACCCCGCTCCTCCCCCGCCTTGTCGCGAGTCTCATACGTCTCGTACGCCGGCTCCTCGTCCCGCTCGGCGAACTCGGTGCTCACGGAGCGCACCGGGAGAGCGCCGTCGATACGCTGAGCGCGGGCCGCGAGGCGTTCGGCGGCGGTCGGCGCGGGCAGCAGTTCGAGGGCGTGGCGCCCGGTGCGCTGCACGGCCGCACTGATCCGGGCGGCCAACAGCAACGCGGCCTGTGCGACCGTGCCGCCGCCGGGGAAGCGGATGTCGGACAGCCTGCCGGAGGTGTCGACGAGCGCGACGCCCTCGGCTCGCCGCTCCGCCGTCAGCCCGGTCAGGCGCTCAAGGTCCTCGGCGAGGGCGGGGGCCCGCAGCTGGCCGAGGAGTTCGGCGTCGGCGTCGGCGTAGTACGCGACCGGGTTCTCCAGTACCAGGCGGCGGGCGCGGCGGGCCTGGTCGCGGCGCTGGGCGGCGCGGCCGGCGGACATGCCCAGCGCGCTGGAGGAGTCGAGGAGCGCGGTGACTGAGGTCAGGTGCTGCAGGACGCGGGTCGGGTGGTGGACGGCGGTGAGGATCTCGCGGTCGATGTCGTACAGGGCCTCGGCGCGCTCGGGATCGCCGGCCCAGGCGGTGGCGGAGCCGTCGGCGAGGGTGAGCGCGCCGCGTTCGGTGAGCCAGGTGACGGCGTCGACGAAGGCGTCCCGGTCGGCCTTGCGGGCGGTGTCGAGCCCCAGTCCGTCGATGCGTACGGCGTCGGCGGCGACCGCGTCGGCCAACTCGCCCAGCGCCACCTGCGCGCCGTGGCGGCCCAGGGCCGCGAGGGTGAGGACGAGGTAGGCATAGCGGCGGCGGTCGAAGGGGCGGCCCGCGCGGGTGCGGGCCGGGCGGGTGGCGTCCAGGCCGTCCTGGGCGCGCTGCAGCCGGGCGGTCTCGGCGGTGGTGACGAGCCGGTAGCCGAGCACCTCCATCAGATCGGTGCGCAGTTGCTCGGCCCAGCGGCGCACGGTCGCCAGCGCCGCCTTGTCCGGATACCCGGGCGTGACCAGCGGATGCCGCAGTACGAGCCGTACCGCTTTCTGGTAGTCGGCGAGTTCGAGCGGGGAGACGCTCTCGGCGACGCGGCTCATGCAGTGACCTCCAGGCGCAGTCCGTCGAGGTGGAGGCGGCCACGCACGGTGTCGACGGTGGTGGAGCCCTCGGCGGGGGTGAGGGTGAGACGTACCCCGTGGGCGGATCCGGAGGCGGCGGTGACGGAGCGGCTGGCGGGCACCCGGGCGGCGAGCGCCACGTCCAGCAGGGCGAGCAGTGCCCGCGTTTCGGGCTCGTCGAGCGTCCGGCCGTAGACGCCGTCCGATGCGAGAGCGTTCGCAGCACTGCGGCGCTCGGCCTGCTCCTGCAGCTGCCCGGCACGGAGCCGGGCCCGCTGGGCGTCGTTGCGCTCGATGCGGCCGGGGCCGTGCAGGGCAGGGGTGCGGCCGGACTGGACCAGGGTGCGGGCCAGCTCGACCGGTTCGGCCTCCCACCAGGACGTACGCCCCGGGATCTGTTCGGGATCGGCGTACGGGACGGCGATATGACGGGGCGCGCCGAGCCCGAAGACCGCCTGGAAAAGGGCGTGCGCGTCCTCGTCGCTCTCACAGGAGGTGAACCACTGGGCCAGGTGGCGCAGTTGGCTCTCCCGGCTCACCCCGCCACGGCGCGCCTCGGTGACGCGGCGCAGCAGAGCGAGGACGGAGCGGATCGCGGTGACGGTGGCGTCCTGCAGCCGCTCGGCCTCGCCATGCTCGCGCTCCGCGAACCAGTGGACGATGCCGTCCCACCGGTGCCGCCAGTCCGCCAGGCGGTCGGCGGGGCTGCGGAAGAGCCGCTCGTCGGCCTCGGCCGCGTACTCGATCATGCGTTCCACACCAGTGGCCGCGGCCTTCTCGACGGCCTCGGCGAGCAGTGGAGCGTAGCGGCCGAGTTCGGCGGTGAACTCCCGCATGTGCGCCAGCAGCGTGTCCTTGCGGGCGAGGAACACCTCGGGCCGGGTGTCGTTGGTGCGCGCCAGGTCTCCCAGCATGAGGTAGAAGCGGGCGGCGCGCTGCGCCATCTCGTTGAGCACGGAGTCGAGACGGCCGAGCTTGCGGTACACCTCCTCGGCATCGCCCGCGGCGTTGGCCTCGGCCAGCGCGTGCAGGTCGCCGAGGATGTCGGGGAAGACCAGGCGGGAGAGCTGGGCATCCTCAAGGCGCGCGCCGAGTACGTCCTCCACAGCCCGGTACGCCCGGTATCCGGCCTGGGTGAACTGGTACACGTAGTGGCGGTTGCGGTACTCGGCGAGGTTCGCGGCGCGCGTCCCGTCGTACGACCGGTCCAGGATCTGCCAGTCCGCGAGCGCGTCGAGCAGCGGCTGGACGTCGCCGACGGCGCCCGCGGCAGGATGGTCGGCGGCGAGCCGCTCAAGCAGTTCCACCGCGTCCGAAGCGTGCAGCAGCACCTGGTAGTTGGCGCGCCCGCGGTCGAAGGCGCGCAGCAGCCACAGGTATTCATGGCGCTTCTCGGCGGCGGCGAAGTGGAACAGCCGCAGGCGGTCGTCGAGGGAGAACGCGTCGATGCCGAACGCGCCCTCGTCGACGGGCTCCGGGGCGTCGGGCTCGTCACTCACGGATCTGGAGGCTTCCCTTGATTCGGCTGCACACGTTCGGCTGGACACAGCCGGATCCGCACCAGTCTGCCGCACCCGAACCGGTGCAGGAAAGCCACTCTCCAGGCCACGCCACCTGTGCTAGCCTCCGCCCTCCTCACACCCCGTACATCGCGGCGACCAGCGCGGTCGGACGGGCTCCCCCTCCCGGATCAGCCACCGGCCGCCGTAACGGGGCAACGGCGACCATCTCACGCCCCAGCGTGACCACCCTGCCCGGTGGCATTCGCGACAGCATAAGGGCCACGCCCTCGAGCTCCGATACGCCACCAGCGGGAGGCCACGCATGGCCCCGCAGGGGAACACGGCAGCGCACTGGATTCCTGCTTCGCCGCCCAGCTCCGTTTGGGCATGTCGCAGAGCAGTGCGTCGTACTCGTGCGAACCGACAGGCGCGTCTCCAGCCGGCCGACCGCGTCGAAGAGGTGCGCTCGGTCGGCGACGGGCTCGCGATCCGCGCCGCCCGGATCGATTTCCCCGGTCACGCGCGCTGGGGTCACCCCTCCGTCGCCCCCATCCTGGACGACCTCAGCGACCGGGGCGTCCTGGCCCAGGCGCGGGATCCGCTGCACCATCCCGGACAAGGCCGACCACATCCGCAACCGCAAGAAACTCGGCTCTCGCGGCGGCCGCCCGCCGAAGTTCGACAAGGCGGACTACCGCGAGCGCCATGTGGTCGAGTGCGGCATTAACCGCGTCAAGAGGCTCCGGGCGGTGGCCACCCGCTACGAGAAACTTGCCGTCCGCTACGAAGCGACCGTCCTCGTCGCGGCCATCAACGAGTGGCTGTGACCAGTGCCTAAGAGGGCAGTGCCGATGCCGGGTCTGCCGTGCTTCCCGGGTCTGCCGTGCTTCATGGGGGTCCCGCCTTCGTGGGGGGCGTCGCCGACTGCCGCTGTCTGCTCGTCGCGTTCGCGGGCGGGGACCTGGGGCGCGAGGGGGCTGATGGGCAGGCACTGACGCTGTCACTGCGGCAGGAACCCCAGGAGAAAGCAAGGCTGTTCACATGAACTGCGGCATGCACTGGCCGGATCAGGGCACCGGCGCGGCGGGCGCGGTCACCAGGCCGGCGTCTCATCCCCGTGCCTGGTCGCGCACGTCGGCGAACGTTTCTGGGGCACTCCGAGCGGTACGGCGCTGACCTCGTCGAGGCGGGTGAACCGCTCCGGGGTGAGCGCGACGTCGAGCGCGCCGAGGTAGCTTTCGAGCTGGCCGAGGTTCCGCGGCCCGCCCGATCGGTGAGAGCCGGGCGCCGCGGTAGGGGCTTCACGCCTTGAGGCGCCAGAGAGCGGATCCTCGACGCGGCGACCGACGCGATGTTCGCCAGCAACGTCCGCGCACCGTTCTTCCTCGTGGCGGCGTTCGCCCCGGCGATGGCGGCGAAGGGATCGGGCAGCGTCATCAAGCTCGGCAGCATGGCCGGCAGCCTCGGCCTGGCCACCGGCGCCTCCTACGGCGCGACCAAGGCCGCACTGGCGTCCCTGACGCGAGGCTGGACGGCCGAGTACAGCAGCCGCGGCGTCCGCTTCAACACCGTCGCTCCCGGCCCGGTCTACACCCAGCCCGAGGCCCGCGACCTGTTCGACACGCTCGCCGAAACCACCGCGATGAAGCGCGCGGCCGAGCCCGCCGAGGTCGCCGAGGTCGTCGCATTCCTTGTCTCGCCGAAGGCCGGCTACATCACCGGCGCGACCATCGCCGTCGACGGCGGCCGCACCGCCATCTGAACCCGCCTGCTCTGAGAGGAAAAACCCTCATGAGCACCACCGTGTACGGCCTGAGCGTCGACGCCGCCGACGCCGCCGACACCGCCGACGCCGAGAAACTCGCCCACTTCCGGGCCGGGATACTCGGCCCGGAAGTCGCCTCAGGCGCGAGCCCCGAATTCGCCACACTCGACCCGGACAGGGCCACCCCGCGGCTGAGCTTCCACCAGGTCCCCGAGCCGAAATCGGTGAAGAACCGGCTGCACCTCGACCTCATCAGCCCATCGTGCCCCCGCCCCACCTACCGCTGCACGCCCCTCGGCACGGGGCGCTGCAGAGCATCGTTGCGCGGGGACGCACACTCCTCGGTCTACATGTCGGGTATTCGTCACAGCGTCGGCTCGCCGCCGATCGCGTCAGGGCACCGCACGGACAGTCGCCAACGCTTACACGGCCCTCTGACGCGTAAATAGCAGGAGGTCAGGGTGGGTGTGGGCAGGACGGGGTGCCCGGTGGCCGTTGAGGGCTGCCGGGTGTCCGGGTCTGCCGGTCAGGCTGCGTTCTCCCTCGGGTTGAGGGTGACGGTGTAGCCGAGCTGGTTGAGCTGGGTGATGGCCCGGCGGGTGGCGCGTTCAGGATCGCGTTGGGTGAAGTAGGAGCCGCCGAGTTCCTGGTAGCCGGCGTGATCGCTCAGCATGTGCCAGATCGCGGTAATGATCGAGTGCTCGACGGCGACCAGTGCCCTGAGCGGGCCGCGGCGTGCGGTCAGCCGCTTGTAACGGGCGGCGAGGGAACTCCGGCAGATGACGCCAGGCGCGAGCCTTCCCCGACGGAACGGGTCTCCCACCCCTCCCGGCTACGGCGCCCGCAGGCCGCCACCGAGTGCAACCGCGCAGCTGCAGGCAGAGAACCTGGCTTCCGACCCTGCGGTCACCCAGACGGACGAGTCCCGCGCGCCCGGCAGGGCCGACAGCGCAGGGCCCGTCTGCGGCCGGGGTACCGGTGCCAGCCCGGCCCAACGCTAAACGCCGGGATGCCCTCACCCGGCGATCTTGAGTCGCTTCCCTGACCCTGGTAGGTGGTGCCCGACTAAGCCGGGCAGCCGCCTCGCAGGCAGAACGGCCTCCCCCGGCCCCGATAGTTCAAGGGAGCACAAAGGCATGACAGTGACGACCGATGCGCTCATCCCCGCGCTGGAAGACGCGCGGGAGGCCCACGCCGCAGTCATCGAGCGGTTCCGGGCCGACATGACCGTCACCCCCGCTGGCCTGCACCAGCAGACACTGGAACGCCACATCGCCGACGCACAGGACCACATCGCCCGCCTCCAACACCATGTCCGCGCAATCCGTCCACGCCGCCCGCTGCGGGATACCGCCGAGATGGCCGGGAGCCTGGCCGACGGCGCCCTCCGCGCGACACGGCTGCCCCTGGAGATCGGTACGCTGATCGCGGGTGGGATCCTGCGTGGCGGACACCAGGCCACCGAGCGGCAGTTGCTGGCGAACGCCAAGGACGAGTACGCGGCCGCCGCCCGGGCCCTGGCGGCCTGCCGGGCTGGAGAAACCATCGCCACCCTCGTCGGCGACCAGGAAGCCGCCGCCCTACTCGCCTCACTACGCCGCCAGGACGAGCGGCTGCTGCAGGCGATGGAGCAAACAATCGACGAACAGGCCCGAACCCTGGCAGCAGCTAGGGCCGACACCAGCCGCCAAGGCCAGCCCGCCGACGGCTTTACCGGTGCGACAGTCCGGGTGGTACGCACCGCCATCGACCGTCTGCGCGAAGCCGCCCAGACCGGCGGGGAACAGACCCGTCGCACGGCCGTCGGCGCGGCCCGGGAGATGCCGAACGCGACCCGCATGGCCGAGCAGGTGCAAGGCGCCGTCACCCGAGACGAGGATCTCCCGATCTGCGAGTACGGCCGGCTCACCGTCACCGATATCACCCAGCAGCTGCGCGCTCTCTCCCAGTCCGACCTGACCGTCATCGAGGGCTACGAGCGCGCCCACGCGAACCGTTCAGGGGTCCTGAACGCCATCGAGCAGCTGCGCGGCCTCGAGCCCTGGCCCGACTACGACACCATGAGCACCGACCAGATCACCGACGGGCTGCGAACCGCCGATCCCGCACTGGCCCAGCGCGTCCAGGACTATGAACAGCGTCACCGGCAGCGCCAGACGATCGTCACCCGCGCCAATCAGCGAACGGGCGCCATCGCCTGACCTGGAGGCGATCCGACACCGCCGGCTTGGCACTCCGCGCGAACCGACATCGGACAGCCGCCCCTGACCCACCCCGTCCAGCGCCCCACCCCGGACAGGGAGCCAGCCGCTGCTCTTCAACGCATGACCCGTCCGATGCGAGAGGGCCGGACGCTGCCCCGGCCCTCTCGCGCCGGGACTGGCGCATCACAGCCAGGAGTCCATGTGCCGCTTCGACGCCCGCAGGTGGAGTTGCTCCGGTCCGGTAGACACGGACGGGCTTGCGTTCTACGCGGCAGCGTAGGCGAGGTTAGCTGATGCTTGTGGTGTGTGTCGGCGCTCGTGCTCGGCTGGGCTGGGCTGAGCTGGCCGTTCGCCGAGTGGCGGCGCCAGGGGGTGTAGAACCCTTCGATGTAGCTGAAGAGCTGTTGTTCGGCGTCGCATCAAGTAAGCACCGATTCGATCGTGTAGACCCGTCTACGTCACCACCGCCCTATTGGGCACGGTAGACAAATAGCACCCTTCCCGCCGCAAACCCGGTGCGGCGGGAGCCAACAGGACCACCCAGCCCAAGGTCGAACGTGTGGTCCACCTGATGCGACGCCGACAAAGGCTGCATCAGTTGTCCGGCATACCGGTGGTGGACCACTCGTTGGCAAAGTGCTCCATCTGCTTCAGGACCAGGTCGACCGCCTCCGCACGCCGGTCCGGCGGGTAGTCGTGTCGGGCCAGCAGACGCTTGATGGCACTGCGGAGGCCAGCGCGGACCGGTTCACGGGCGATCCAGTCCGGCTTGAGCTTCTTCTGGACCTCAGCGACCAGATCACGCGCGATGCCGGCCAGGACCTCGTCGCCCATGAGTTTCTGCGCCGTGCCGTGGTTGGCTACAGCGTCGTAGAAGGCGAGCTCGCGCCAGTTCAGCGGTGGGTCGAACTTCTCGCCGCGCCTGGCGTCTTCGACCACTTCCTTGGCCATCTCGACAAGCTTGGCGATGAGTTCGGCACTCGTGTACTGCTGCCGGGTGTACCGGATCATGAGGTCCTGCAGACGGTCGGAGAACGCCGTGCGGCGGACGATGTTGTGACGCGTGACCTCGCGCATCTTCTGCTCGATGAGCCGCCGCAGCGCCTCTGCCGCGAGGTGCGGGGTCTCGCTGCCCTGGAGCTTGGCGACGAGCGCGTCGTTGAGGTGCGTCAGGTCGGCCATCTCCAGGCCGGCTTCGGCGAACAGGTCCGATATCCCGCCGGTCTCGACCACGGACGAGGTCAGCTGGGCGAGGTACAGCTCGACATCGCGGGCGACGGGCAGGCCGCGGGCCTCGCGTTCCAGCGCGTCGAGCTTGGCCATGTAGGCGCGGACCTCGACGAAGAACTGGATGTCCCGGCGCCAGGTCGGATGGTCCGGGAAACGCTCGCCGATGTTCGTGGCACTGGCGGACAGCGCGTAGAAGCGCTCCAGACGGTGGGAGTGGTCGCGGAATCGCCGGCCGACGGTCTGGCGGGGGTCGTCGAGCTTGTCCGGTTCGTTGCCTGGGGTACGCGGGTTCCGAAGGTACTCGGCGGCTCCGCCGGCGGCGTTGACGAACGCCTTCGTGGTCGGCTGCTCAAGACGCGCTCGCCAGTTGAAGCCGCGCAGGATGTCGCTGAGGATGTCGTACTCGTTCCGCAGCTCGTCCAGCGCCCGGTCGAGGTCCTGGCCGAGAGTGCGGTCCTCCTGATCTGCGTCCGTGTACTCGGCGATCGCCTTCTGCAGGTTCTCCGTCAGCGGCGCATAGCCAACGAGCAGACCGTCCTCCTTGCCGCGGAAGCGGCGGTTGACCCGGGCGAGGGCCTGCATCAGGTTGGCGCCCTTGAGCGGACGGTCCAGGTACATGGTGTGGACCGGCGGGGCGTCGAAGCCGGTCAGCAGCATGTTGTTGACGATGAGCAGCTCCAGCTCGTCGTCGGGGTCCTTGGCCCGGTTGATGACCGCCTTGCGCTGGCCGTCGGGCAGCGCGTGGACGAGCAGGTGGTCTTCGTCCTTGCGGGAGTTCGAGGAGAAGACGATCTTCATCGTGCCCTTGGCGGGCTCGTCGCTGTGCCAGTCCGGCCGCAACTCGCGCAGGGCGTCGTAGACGCGGACGCAGATCTCCCGGGTCGCGCAGACGACCATCGCCTTGCCCGTCGCCCCACTCTTCTCGGAGACGCCGACGAACGGCCACATCCGCTCGCGCCGCTCCTCCCAGTGCGCCACCAGGTCCTCGGCGAGATCCCTGACACGGGCCGGCGCGCCGTACATGGCGTTCATCGTCGCGACGGCCTGCTCGACCCGGCGGCGCTCGGTGTCGTCGAGGCCGTCGGTGATGCGGTCGGCCTCCTCATCGATCTTCGTCGGGTCGACGTCCTTGCCGAGGACGAGCTTGATGACGCGGCCCTCGTGGAAGACCTTGACCGTCGCGCCGTCGTCGGCGGCCCTCTTGAGGTCGTAGATATCGATGTAACGGCCGAAGACCTGGCGGGTGTTGCGGTCGGCCTCGGAGATCGGTGTCCCGGTGAAGGCGAGGAGCGTGGCGTGCGGGAGGGCATCGCGGAGGTGGCGGGCGTAGCCGTCGAGGTTGTCGTAGTGGCTGCGGTGGGCCTCGTCGACGACGACCACGATGTTGCGCCGGTCGGAGAGCAGCGGGTGGTCGGCCCCCGACTCCTTCTCCTCCTTGGTCTTGCCGAACTTCTGCAGGGTGGTGAAGAGGATGCCGCCGGTCCGCTTGGCCGCGAGCTCCTCCCGCAGTTTGGCCCGGGTCGCGACCTGGAGAGGTGTGCCCGGGAGGATCTCGCTCTCCAGGAAGGTGGAGTACAGCTGGTCGTCGAGGTCGTTGCGGTCGGTGATGACGACGACGGTCGGGTTCAGCAGGGCGGGGTCGCTCATCACCATCGCCGTGGTGAGCACCATCTCCTCGGACTTACCCGAGCCCTGCGTGTGCCAGACGACACCGGCCTTCCCGTCACCGGCCGCCGCCTCCCGCACCTTCTCTGCAGCCCGGGTCACCGCGAAGTACTGGTGCGGCTTCGCGATGCGCTTCATCCGCTTGGACGGAACAAAGTTAATGAAGGACCGGCACAGGGAAAGGAACCGGGGCTGGGTGAACAGCCCGTGCAGCGCCAGGTTCTGGCCCGAGTCGGCCACCCCGTCGCCGTCCGCGGTGAACGGGGCCACGCGGGCCCCGGACTCGTCCGTGTTCCACGGCGCGAAGTGCTCGTACGGGGTGAAGGGCGTGCCGTATTTCGCCGTGATGCCGTCGGAGAGCAGCACCACCGCGTTGTAGCGGAAGGCGGTCGGGAACTCCTTCACGTACCGTGCGACCTGGGAGTGCGCGTCCTGGAGCGTAGCGCTCTCGTCGCCGGCGCGCTTCAACTCCAGCACGGCGAGCGGGAGTCCGTTGACGTACAGAACGATGTCGAAGCGGCGCCGCTTCTCGCCGTCGACGACGGTGACCTGGTTCAGCGCGCGGTACGTGTTCCCGTCCGGGTCTGCCAGGTCGACGAGGCGGACGGTCGGGTTGTGCTCGGCGCCGAAGGCGTCGGTGTAGACGACGGAGCGTATGCCGGTCGTCAGGTAACCGTGGGCGGTGCGGTTCTCCTCGTAGGTGTCCTGCGACTCCGGGGTCGCCGCGACACCGACGGCGTCGCGGACGGCGTCCGGGGGCAGCTCGGGGTTGAGCCGCTCGATCGCCTCACGGAGGTCGGGGTAGAGGATCAGGTCGTCCCAGGACTTACGATGCCCGGAGCCGGGGGCGAACTCATTGCCGGAGGCGGGCAGCCAGGCCAACTCGGCGAGTTCGTCTAGGGCGAGCAGCTCCCAATCGGCTTCCAGGGGGCGGTGGTTCTGGTTTGTTCCACTCGCGCTCTCGTCGTCGTGCGTCATGCGTGGTCCTCGACAATCTTCTCGGCGTCCTTGACGCGAAGCCGACCGGACATGAGCTGGGGGAGGAGGGTGTCGCGGAGGGTGGCAAGGGTGCGGGACTCTGTAACCGAAGCCTGAACCCGAGCGGCCATCGAACGGACGACTTGATCGAGCCGAGCTGCCTCTTCATTTCCAGGCCAGGGGACAACAAGCGGCTCGAGATCCCTCCACTTTGCCCGGGGCATCCGCGTCCCATCACCGACTGCTGAGGCATGCGCCACGACTTCATCGCTTGAAAGCGCAAGCAGAAGCCAGCCGAGGCGGTCCGGCTCCGCGGGGCGGACCACAAGAATATCTGTGGAACAGACCCCAGACGTTAGCGCCAGACCCACCTTGTGAAAATATGGACGTAGCTTCCCAAAGAGTACGTCGTTCGAACGGAAGGCAGACTTCCCGCTTGCCAGCTCAGCGCTTTCTTCCCAGGCGGAGAGCCACACATTCCTTCGCGGCATATGCTCTAGGCCAATGTAGTGCTCGCCGCCGTTTAGGGAAGAGGCGGATACCCCATCACGGATAAGCCTGCCAAGTTCGCCAATGGTGATTGATTCGGCGGCATTGGCACATGCTTCTTGATAGAGCGCCCGCATGAGTTCGTCAGCGGTGGCCGCGATGCGCTCATTGACGGCGATCTTGTCATCCAGCGCACCGAGTAGACCACTTACGGCTTGCTGATGTGCCAGTTCCGGCACATGGAGTGTCAATTCTTTAGCAGATTTAACATTGAAGTGCTGCTGCACGGCACCCACCGTGTGAGCTTTAACAAATTCCTGCGCCGTTTCATTGATAGCGTAACAGAGAAATCGTGCATCAACGTCTGACCGTGGCGTGGCGATGACAACGTCCGAGCAGTTGAGTGGTCCCAATCCGTCAGGAATGAGAGCCGTAACCCCCGGATCTCCTGTGCGTACAATCACAAGATCACCCGGCCTTAGCTGGGACTTTGCAAGCTGGCCGTGGAATCCCTTGTTGATGTATTTTACGGCCGACAGGTCAATTCGTCCACGTTTGACGTTCAGCGACCGAAGAAATGGAATTCCATTTTCCGTGTAACGAGATGCCATCGACCCCACGTGGCCAACCGTGATGCGCGTGCACAGTTCTCCGAGCTTGTGTTTCTGCCACTCAGACATCGACCCTCCCCAGCTGCTCCCGAACCGTCTTCTCCAGCTCCGCCGACCTGTCGAACAGCCCGTACAACTCCTCCGTCAGCGAGGCGATCCGTTCCGCCACCGCCTCCGCCCCCTCTTCCTCTGCCTCCACAGCCCCCACGTACCGCCCCGGCGTCAGCACGTATCCGTGCTCCCGGACCGTCGCGAGTTCGGCCGAGAAGCAGAACCCAGCCTCATCCGCGTACGTCAGCCCCGCCTCACGGGCCGACGCCGTACCCCGCCACGCGTGATAGACGCCGGCAATCTTCGCGAGGTCCGCCTCCGTCAGCACACGCTCCGTCCGGTCCACCATCTCGCCCATGTTCCGGGCGTCGATGAACAGGATCTCGCCGCGCCGGTCGTCCAGGCGCTTCGCGCCCTGCGGGGTCTTGTCCTTGGCCAGGAACCACAGGCAGGCCGGGATCTGCGTCGTGCGGAACAGCTGGGCGGGCATGGCGACCATGCAGGCCACCAGGTCGGCCTCCACCAGCGCCTGGCGGATCTCACCCTCGCCGCTCTGCTGGGAGCTCATGGAGCCGTTGGCCAGGACGATGCCGGCCGTGCCCCGCTCGCCCAGCTTGGAGATCATGTGCTGGAGCCAGGCATAGTTGGCGTTGCCCTTCGGCGGCACCCCGTACTTCCACCTCGGGTCGCCCTCGTCCCTCGCCCAGTCCTTGATGTTGAACGGGGGGTTGGCCATGACGAAGTCGGCCTTGAGGTCGGGGTGCTTGTCGTCGGCGAAGGTGTCGCCCCAGCGGGGGGCGAGGTTGCCGTCGATGCCGTGGATGGCGAGGTTCATCTTGCCCAGGCGCCAGGTACGCTCGTTGAGTTCCTGGCCGTAGACGGCGATGTCCGCCTTGTGGCCGCGCCCCTGGTGTGCCTCAATGAACTTGGCCGCCTGGACGAACATGCCGCCCGAGCCGCACGCCGGGTCGTAGACCCGTCCCTCGTACGGCTCCAGGATCTCCACGATCAGCCGGACGACGGACTGGGGCGTGTAGAACTCGCCGCCCCGCTTGCCCTCGGCCCGCGCGAAGTTGCCGAGGAAGTACTCGTACACCTCGCCCAGTACGTCCTGCGCGGGCTTGTCCCCGCTGCCGCCGAAGCGTGCGTCGCTGATGAGGTCGACGAGTTCACCGAGACGCTTCTGGTCGACGTTGTCGCGGTTGAAGATCTTCGGCAGGACACCCGTGAGCGAAGCGTTCTCGCGCATGACCGCGTCCATCGCGTCGTCGAGCAGCTTGCCGACGCCCTGGCTCTTGGCGTGGGTGGCGATCCACGTCCAACGGGCGGTCTCCGGAACCCAGAAAACGTGGGCGCCGGTGTACTCGTCCCGGTCCTCCAGGAAGTCGTCCATCCGGTCCTCGGTGATGCCGTCATCGGCGAGTTCCTCGGCCAGCTCGGAGCGGCGCTCGTCGAAGGCGTCGGAGACGTACTTCAGGAAGATCAGGCCAAGGACGAACTCCTTGTACTGCGCGGCGTCGATGGAGCCGCGCAGCTTGTCAGCGGCCTTCCACAGGATCGCCTGGATCTCCTTGGCGGTGGAGGCGCTGAACAACTCCGCCTGTTCGGTGGGCTTCTTCGCAGCGGTAGCCATCGGGCAGACCGTCTCCTTCAGTCGTCGGTTCCGGGGAGGTTCTGGAGGGTGAGCGTGCCGTCGGCGATACCGGCGGCGGTGAGGCGGACCATGTCGTCGAGAGCGGCGGTCTGCTCTCGCAGGAGGTGCGTGCGGGTCTCGATCTCCGCGAGCACGGCGTCGAAGCGCTCGGCCTCGCGCCTGCTCAGGTCGGGGATGAGGAGGTCTTCGATGCCTCGCGAGGCCCGCACCGCGCCGCTGGTGCGCGCGTACTCGGCGGCGGCCGCCCGCAGCAGTGCCGCGAGCACCCGTGGCAGCACCGGCGGGTCTGCGTCGGGGTGGACGCGGAGGATGCGGGCCGGGGCTGCCACCAGGGACAGGCCCGCCTGGTCGACGTAGGTGCCGAAGCGGGGGCTCGTGGTGACGACGATGTCGCCCGGCTCGGTGAACAGGGCGTGTTCGTAGCCGGTGAGGAGCACTCCGCGGTCGATGCGGCGCCCGCCCGGGCGCGTGATGCCGAGAACCTCGTCGGGGGTGAGCACCGTGTAGTGACCGTCTGCCGTGAGGTGTTCGTCGGCGATGCGGTGTCCGGGGCGTCGGCGCAGGCGCCGTTCGTCGAGGAGCCGACGGACGGTGGTGCGCCGTACCGGCTGGTCGTCGGGACGCAGCACGGCCTGGGCGCGCAGTGCCGTGCGCAGGTCGGCGCGCTGCCGGGCCCGCTCGTGCAGCTCCGTCAGGCGCTGCTCCAGGGCGCTGATGCGGACCGGACGCTCGATGACGCCCCGGGTGTAGCGGGCCACGGTCGGGCGGTGCTGGGTGGTGAAGGCGGCGCCCGGCCGGTCGTCGAGATCCTTTGCTGGAACGATCACCGCGTGGCGGGGTTCGTGGCGGCGGTCGCCGCGCCAGAGGGATGCGCGCCAGATCGCGATGTCTTCGGCGAGCGCGTCGAGGGCCGTGTCGGTGAGCGGCTGCGCGGAGTAATCGGCGAGGAGGACCAGGCCCGTGCGGTGTTCCGCCGGGGTGCGGGCCAGTACCCAGAGGGCGGTGCGGTAGCCGGGACGGTAGGGGAACGCGCCGTCGGGGAGGCTTACCGCAGCCCTGAGTAAACCGTCCCGGAGGAAGGACCGGCGCAGACGGTCGGCCTCGCTGTACCGGGGGATCGGGCGGACGAGCACCTCGGCGGGGCCGAGGACGACAGCTGTTGAGCCTTCGTCGAGGTAGTCGGTGAGCGCCTGCACCTGCTCCAGCACGACGTGCGGGCTGCGGTTCTCCGCCGATTCATAGGGGAGGACACAGACCAGCAGATCGGGGTATCCCCAGTCGTCGACGGGCAGGCCCTCCCCCTCGGTGACGCCGAGGTCGAACTCGTTCACTCCTCGGACGAGCATTCGGCGGCGGACCAGGCGGGCCCGCACCGGGTCGAGGTCGGCGGCGAGGTAGGTGTGGCCGGAGTCCTCGGCGGCCCGGGCGTGCAGGGCGGCGATGAGGTCGCCGGAGCGTGCGTGCGGGGTGGCGACGACGGAGCCCTCGTCGAGGGTGTCGACGCCGGACAGAGCCGCGAGGGCGCGTATCACCGCCGGGGTGGGCTCGTCGGCGGCCAGGTCGTGGGAGCCGAGGCGGCGGCGGGCCTCCAGGACCCAGTCGAAAGCCTCGGCAGGGGTGTAAGCGGCCTCGGTCAGCTCGTCGGCCAACGCGGCCAGCTCGGGGCCGATGCGGTCCGGCTCCGGTACGGCATTCAACTCGGCCAACAGGAACGTGTCCTCGGGATCAAGCTCGTCGGCCTGAGTGAGGACCGCGTCCCAGCTCTGACCCGAGAGGGGGACGTCGAGTTGCCGGCGCAGGCAGATCAGCGCGGTCAGCGCCCCCACCAGGACGGAAGCGGAAAGGGCCGGCGTCCGCCAGGCGGCAAGGGTGTACAGGGCCAGTTCGGCCCGCAGGCGACAGGGATCCGCATTGCCTCGACCCGTCGTCGTGAGCCAGTCGACGACCGCGCGTGCGTCGAACAGGGGCCGCCCTTCCTCGTGGGCGACGGGAGCGGGAAAGTCCGGGTGCCTGCGGCTCCAGGTGGTGGGGACGGGCCGACGCACCTGGGCAAGGGTGGCGATTTCCGCATACGTGATCCGCCAGGACGGCAGCTCGGGCACGATGGGCGACACGGCCTCTTCGCGTGTGCTGGTCACTCGCCTCGCCCCCTCTGTACTGGCCCCGGTCGGACGTCCACGGCCCCGGCAGCCCTCGATGGGCTCGCAGCAGGCAGAACCCTACAGCGAAGGGGAAAGCGGAAAGAGAGAGAAGCTGATAACCCCGGTTATCAGCTTCTCCAAAGGTTTTCGGAGCCTGTCGGTCCCACTCTGGTGCTCGTTCGGCGCACCGACACCCGGTGCTCACCGCAGACACGATCCGGAGGTCTCCCCATGACTGACATGTCCTCGATGCCGCCCGCCCCCCAGCCGTCGGAAGGCACGGGTGGAGGCGCCAGCTGGGGGGCGGTGCCTCCACAGCCGACGCCGCACACGTTCACACAGCCGTTCGTGCCGGGCCTGCCGCCCACCGGGCGCACGCCGTCGCGGCGCAAGATCTGGCTCACCCACGGCGCGACGGCGCTCGTCGCGCTGATCTTCGGTGCCGCGATCGGTGGCGGTGGAGAGTCCGGCGGTACGGCGGGCTCCTCGGGCGCCGCCCCGGCCGCCACGGTCACCAAGGCCGCCGCGGGCGCGCCGAAGCCGGCGGTGACCGTCACCGAGACGGTCAAGGCGACTGTCACGGCCAAGCCGAAGCCGGCGAAGCCGAAGCCGGCGAAGAAGTCCGGTCCTCCGAGCAGCTTCTCGGGCGAGGGGCAGTACCTCGTGGGCGAGGACATCCAGGCCGGCACCTACCGGACCACTGGGGCGGACAAGGACAGCGTCATCCCCAACTGCTACTGGGCACGCCTGAAGAACGCCTCCGGCGAGTTCGACGCGATCATCGCCAACGACAACATCCAGGGGCAGGGCCGCGTCACGGTCAACAAGGGCGAGTACTTCAAGACCAGCGGCTGCCAGGACTGGCAGAAGGTCGGCTGACGTCCAGGGGGTTTCCTTCCCTGGCTCGCCTCGACCAACGGTGCCGGGGCCCCGCGCCCACTTCAACCGGCCGCTGCTCGGTCCCTCCTCACGGCCGTCCTTACCCGCAGCCTGCTTCCGCCGCGTACCCCAGTTCCGTTCCGCTCCCGACCACTCCATGAGGGGAAGCACCACGATGTCCGAGCCCGAGCAGCCCACTGACGTTCCCGCTCCGGCCCCGCTCCCGCCCACCACCCCGGTTCCGCCGCTGCCCGCGTTCGCGCCGGCAGGCCATTCGGCGGAAGCCACGGTGGCACCGAGCGGTTCCCGCTGGGCCCGCCTGTCGCGAACCGCGGTCCTGTTTCTTGGCATCGGCACCGGAGCAACGGCCGTAGGCATCTGCTGGGCTTCGCTGTCCCTGCTCGGCGGCGACGAGACCCCGGCGAAGAACAGCGGCAGCCGTTCGAGCTCCGCCACGTCCGGAGCGAGTCGGGCGCCGGCACCGTTCGAAACGGACGGCACGCTCACCCTCGCCGATGTCGGCGCGGGACTCGAGACCGGGGAGCCGTGCTCCGGAACCGGCGGCTACTCCGACATCGACTTCGGCACCCAGGTCAACATCACCGACGCGGACGGGACCTTGGTCGCCACCGGCTCTCTCGGCCTGGGCGAGAAGGCCGAGGCCGGGTGCGTCTTTTCGTTCTCGGTCGACGACATCGCCCCGGGCTCGAAGTTCTACACCGTCGAGGTGTCCCATCGCGGCGGTCTCACGCAGACGGAGGCCGCCCTGCGGGCAGGCGGGCTCGAGTTCACGCTCGGCGGCTGACCGCCGGAGCAAAGAAACGCACATCGGCGCGCGTACATCGCGTGCGCCTCACCGGCGACAGATCGGGGCCCTGCCGGCTCCGTCGTCTCCGAAGTTCCGGCTCATCGGCAACCGGCGCGGCAGACACCCACGTCTCCAGCGCCCGTCGATGTCCCACCCCTTCCGAACCAGCACCGGATCCAGGGAGGCTCCCATGACCAGTTCAGAACAGACCAAGCCGGACGCACACCTTTCCATGAGCACTGCCGTGAAGGCCCCGGCCGGCCAGTCCGTACCGCTCGCCGATCTGGTGGAGGCACGTCTGGCTGCGGCAGACCTCGGCGAACCCGTGAAGGCGCTCCTGGCGGAGGCACTCGGCGACGCGGAAATCCAGGGGACCTCACCCATGGGCCGGATCTACCTCGACTCCGTCTCCGTGGAAGGGTTCCGTGGCATCGGTCCCCGCGCCTGGCTCAACCTCAGCCCCCTGCCGGGTGTCACCCTCGTCGTGGGCCGCAACGGCTCCGGCAAGTCCAGCATCGCCGAGGCCATCGAGACGGCCTTCACCGGCACGAACATGCGCTGGCTGGGACAGGACGCGACGCGCACCAGCAACTGGCGCAACCTTCACGACGGAGCCAAGACGGAGGTCGGGGTCAAGCTCGCCATCGAGGGCGACACCGGCCGGAGCACGCTCACCCGCACCTGGACCGGCAACGACGTCGGCGCCTGCGCGGGCACGTTCCGGCGGCCCGGACACGGCACGGTCCCCCTCGACCAGGTGGACTGGAAGCAGGCCCTGACGGACTACCGCCCCTTCCTGTCGTACGTCGATCTCGGCCGCATGATCAGCGGCAAGCCCGCCCAGATGTACGACTCCATCGCCACGATCCTCGGACTGGGGCACATCAACGCCGCGTACAACCGCCTCGGGCAGCAGGAGAAGGCGCTGGGCGACGCCGTCAAGGCGGCGAAGAACGAGGTGCCGGAGCTCAAGGACGCGCTGTACGCACTGCAGGACGACGAACGTGCGGTCCAGGCGCTCGTAGCCATTGAGACGAAGGGCCGGCCCGACTTCGAGGCTCTTGAGGGGCTGGTGGCGGGCCTGCCCGCCGCCGACGACGGCCTCCTCGCCGAACTGCGCGCCGCGGTTGACATGCGGGGACCCGACCTGGAGCAGGTCGGGACCGCGGTGGACCGGCTGCGCGAGGCGCTCGCCGGAGTCGAGGACGTGCGCTCGACCGGCGCCGAGGACGCGCTGCAGCGCGCCAACCTCCTGGAGAAGGCCCTGGCCCATAACAACCGGCATCCCGACGAGGAGTCGTGCCCTGTTTGCGGCACGGAGCAAGTCCTCGACGTGGCGTGGGCCGCCGGCGCCAGTGCTCAGATCGCCATGCTCCGCCAGGAGGCGAAGACCGCCGAGGACGCCCGCAGCGAACTGCGGTCGGCGGCACGGGCGGCACAGAACCTCGTCCAGACGCCCCAGCGGATCCCGGCCGCCCTGACCGATCCGTGGAACGCCTGGCTCGCCTGCCGGACGGTCAGCGACCCGAGTGAGCTCGCCCAGCGCGTCCACGACACTGCCTTGTCCCTGGCCGACGCCTGCGCCGCGGTGAAGGACAACGCCGCCAGAGAGCTGGAGAAGCGGGACGAGCGGTGGCGTCAGCTCGTCACGCGCCTGGCGAGCTGGACGCGGAAGGCCCGCGCCGCGGCGGAGGGCGAACCCCGGCTGCGTCACGTCAAGAAGGGCCGCGCCTGGGTCAAGGCTCTCGCCGCCGAGCTGCGGGAGAAGCGCATGGAGGGCTTCACCGGTCACTCTCAGCGAATCTGGGAGAAGCTTCGCCAGGAGAGCGACATCGACCTCCAGTCGGTGAGTCTTCAGGGCAGCGAGAAGGCCACCGTCCGCAAGCTCGTCATGGACGTCACCGTCGACGGCGAGGAGGCTTCGGCACTGAGCGTCATGAGCCAGGGAGAGCAGCACTCTCTCGCGCTGTCCCTGTTCCTGCCGCGGGCCGCCACCGCCGACAGCCCGTTCGGCTTCATCGTCATCGACGACCCCGTGCAGTCCATGGACCCGGCCAAGGTCAACGGGCTCGCCCAGGTTCTGCACGAGCTCGGCGAGCACCGGCAGGTGATCGTGTTCACCCACGACACGCGGCTCCAGCGCGCCTTCACGACCCAGGAGCTGCCGGTCACGGTGTTCGAGGTCGAGCGGGGCAAGTCGTCCAAGGTGCACGTCAAGCCGGTGATTGACCCGGTCCGCCAGGCGATAGGGGACGCCAGAGCCCTTGCCAGCACCGAGCACCTGCCGGAGGCAGCACGCACCCACGTGCTGCCCAGCCTGTGCCGGATCGCCCTGGAGAACGCCTTCGTCGAGGCGGCCTGGGTCCAGCACCACCGCTCAGGAGGTTCCGAACGCGATCTTCAGTCCGCCGTGGCCGACGCGGACAAGCTCATGGAGATGGCCGCGCTGGCCTTCTTCGGCGACATCGGCCGCAGCAGCGATGTGTATCGGGAACTTCGCACCCGCTGCGGACCGCGTTCGGTGGACCTCCTCAAGCAGTGCCAGAGCGGCGCCCACGCCACGGGGGCCCGGATCGCCGACCCTCACCGCTTCGTGGATGAGATCAACGACCTTGCGCAGAAGGTGCGTAAGGCGGAGGTGACCAAGTGACGAGCACTCCGGGCACTTCCATCGAAGAGCTGCTGCTGACGGCCGACCGGCTGCTTTCCGACCCCAGCGTCGGGGCGACGGCGGCCGGCCGTCACCGCGGAGCCTCCCTCGCGCTGCGGACGGCCCTGGAGATCGCCGTCGACCGCACGCTCGACGCAGCGATGCCGGGACTCGTCGGCATCACCACGCGGGCCAAGATGCTCTGCCTGCGCTGCTACACCGCCGCTACGACCGCCCGCCGGGCCAACGCCGTCTGGTCGCACCTCTGCCTCGGGTGCCACTACCACCAGTACGAGATAGGCCCCACCCGTGACCAGGTCCGCGCGTGGCGGGCGGAAGTCGTCGAACTGGTACAGGAATTGCCCCATCGACCAGGTATTAACAGCTGACCCATGTGTCTGATAAGTCTTTTGCCGGGGGCCGGGCATATGCCCGGCGCGCGGCGCCTCGCGGGGCGCTGCAGGGGGAGGGGACGTACATGAGCACCACCACACGCGACGAGATCATCGCCGAGGAGCAGAAGGCGGTGGATCGCGCCTACGACTGCTACGAGAAGCGGCTGGCCGAACTGAGTGGCGGCTCGGTCGCCTCAGCCTCCGCAAGCGGCAAGGACAGCGTCGCCAACCGGAAGGACACCGAGGAGAAGGCCGCGGCTTACGCCGGCCTCGGTGACGCCTCGCTGGTCGTCAGCCGCGTAGACGTGCAGGACGGGCCCGACGGGAAGTCGGATACCTGGTACGTCGGCCGTCGTGCCGTATCCGATGTGGAAACCCGCGACACGGTCGTGGTGCTGTGGACCACCCCGCTGGCGGAGAAGTGGTCCAAGGCCCTGCCCGACGCCCCGGGTGAGGTGCTCCTACGGCGGCGGCTGCGTTGCGCGCAGCGCGTAGTCGAAGAGTACGTCGATGAGATCTCCGTCGCCGCCCCCGCTCCACCGCCGGCCATGGGCGACGCCGATCCCGCGGCCGCGGTGCAAGACTCCTTCCGCACCGTGCCGCAGCCGGGACCGGTACTGCCGCCGGTCCTCACTCCGTCCGATGTCGCCCGGCTCCATCGTCGAAAGCATCAGCCGCTCGACGACTTCCTTCTGCGAGAGCTCCAGCGCTCCCGCAGCGGCGGGATGCGGGACATCGTCGAGACCATCCGTCGCGACCAGATGGACCTCGTCACCGGTTCTCCCGCGGACATCCTCGTCGTGCAGGGCGGCCCGGGAACAGGAAAATCCGCAGTCGGCCTGCACCGCGTGACGTGGCTCGTCAACAACGGCCACTTCAAGGCGCAGGACATCCTCGTCGTCGGCCCTCACGAGCGTTTCCTCGAATACGTCGGCCAGGTCCTCCCGACCCTCGGCACCCGGGACGTCAACGCGGTTCAGATGAGCCGCCTTTGGGACGGCGAGATCCTCGGTACCGACACATCGCGTGCGCGGCTGGTCAAGTCCGACGACCGCATAGCCGCCGTCCTGCGTCAGCGCGTCGAGCACGAATGCCGCCCCGAGGCGATCGACGAGTTCACCACCACTCCCACGTACAAGGACGCCAAGCCCGAACTCGCCGTCACCGCCGGCAGCACCACCCTCCGCATCCCGCGCTCTGAGGTTCTCGCACTTCTCCAGGAGGCACGCGAGGGTGACGGCTCCTACCGTGAGCGCCGTAACCGCTTCCGCAGTCTGCTGGTAGACCGCCTGCTGCAGGAACTCGTCGCTCTCGCTCCGCGTCGCAGCCAAGGCATCCGCCGCGACCTGGAACGTAACCGCCAGGTTGAGCGCCTGATCGAACGCGTCTGGCAGTCGCCGGGCGCCCGGGAGGCCCTCCGAAGTCTCTACGACTCCCCCGAACTCCTGCACACCTGCGCCGACGGCATCCTCGACGCCGAGGAGCAAGCGGCCCTCCACCGCCCCAGGGCAGACAAGGCGGATGCCGATCCCTGGACCCTCGACGACCATGTCTGTCTAGAAGAACTGCGATACCTCATCACCGGGGAGACTCCACAGCGCTACGGGCACATCGTCATCGACGAGGCCCAGGACCTGACCCCCATGCAGGCACGCTCACTGCGGCGACGCACCGCGGTCAACGGTTCCATGACCGTACTCGGCGATCTCGCCCAGGCCACGGGCCCGCACACCTATACCGACTGGGACCGCCTCGGCACTCTGCTGTCCGACCACGGCGACTGGCACGTCACTGAACTGAACACCAGCTACCGCGTGCCGGCGGAAATCATGGACTTCGTCGCACCCCTGGCCCGCACGATCGCCCCCTCGCTTCCCTACCCGCAGGCCGTACGCGAAGCCGGTGCCGACAGCGTCCGGACGATGGCAGTCGAACCGTGGACACTGCTCGATGACACCGTCACCCAGACGACCCGGCTCATCGGCACCAGCGACGGGCACACTCTGCGCTCCGTGGCCGTCATCGTCCCCGACGACTCCGGCTGGCTCGACGAGATCAACCGTCATCTGGATCAGACCGCAGGCCTCACCGAAGAGCGCCGCGCGGCCGTGTCGGTTCTCGCCACCGCCCAGGCGAAGGGCATGGAGTACGACCACGTCCTCGTCGTCGAACCCGCCACCATCGCCGGCCGCGGGCCGGCCGGACTGCGCCAGCTCTACGTCGCTCTCACCCGAAGCGCCCAGAGCCTGACCGTCCTGCACACCTCCCCGCTCCCGGATGCCCTCACGGACACCACCGGCGCCCCCGGGCCGGGCACCACCGACACCGGACCGGCGATGGCGGGCAGCGACGTCCCCGAGATCGGCACCGACATCCGTGTCCGCGTCCTCGACCGGGGTACGGGCGGCCGCTACAAGGTCAAAGCTCTTTCACCGGCGGTCAAGGTCCCTCTGATCCTGACCGTCCGCCACGGATCGACTCCTCCCCGCCCCGGCGAGAAGCTGGACTGCTGGGTCTTCGCACAAGAGAAGGCCCACTGCCTGCTCACGACGGACCAGCGCGGGCGCCGGCCCATCTCTCCGAGAATGGCCGAACGGTACCTGGCGGCACTCGGCGTGTTCGCCGAGCTGACCGACGATGACGTCGCCGCACCGGAGAACGTCCGCGAACGACTCTCCGAACTCAAGGGCATGGCCAACCGCGTACTCCGCCGCGATCAGGCGGACTGGGTGGACGTACGACGAGTACTCGGATCCCCCGACAGACATCGCCTGAATCTCCTGCGTGACCTCGCCGCCGAAACCAACCGCGCGTTCAAGAACGACAGCCTGGACGTGAGTCGCCTCCGGGAGGACCTGGCGCGCACGGCTTGGTCCCAGTCCCTGGCCCAGGCCCGAGAGACGCTCCAGCACCGCATGACCCCCTCGACCGAACCGGCGGCCCAGACTGCACCCGCGTCCGCCGCACAGCAGCCCGAGCAGGAAGTAGCCAAGCCCATGGCATCCGCCGAGGACACGTCCGCCGCAACGACACCTTCCACGACGAACCTTCCGCACGCGCTGGAGACCACCGCGGCCGCCGACCGCACATGCATGAAGCACGAAGCCGTGCGCCACGCCCTGATGG
Source organism: Streptomyces sp. NPDC005393 (assembly GCF_040606675.1). Lineage (NCBI taxonomy): Bacteria > Bacillati > Actinomycetota > Actinomycetes > Kitasatosporales > Streptomycetaceae > Streptomyces > Streptomyces sp. NPDC005393. The sequence continues at coordinate 33,900 of NZ_JBEXFG010000023.1, forward strand.
CGGTCCTGTTCGAAGCCGACGTACAAGCGACGGCATCCCCGGTCATAGACGTCAGCCGCACGGCCGAGGACGGCCACTTCCTTTACGAAATCCTCGGCGCCGGCCACTCCGCCTACGCCGACCTCCGCTCGGGTGCCGCCCGCCTCCTGGAGATCAACCACACCCTGCCCACCCCCGCCGATCGCCTCTACCTGGTCCTCTCCGAGCCGCCGGCCGAGGATTGGTCCGCCAAGGCCCTGCTCGACGTCTACGGCGTCCATCTCCTCTGGCGCACCCGCGACGGCTGGGGCGGCCGGGACACGGATACCGCCCTGGGCTCGGACCGGTCGTAGGCCCTTTCCATGGCAGCACGGTGAGGCCCGCTCCTTTGAGCCTTCGCCATCTTCGAACGAACCTGGAGACCTGCATCAGCTGTGGCAGACGAAAGGTCGTGAACACTCGTACGCCGGACGGCCCGCTCTGCCCGAGTTGCCCCTGCCTCCCCACCATGGCCTGCAGCATCTGCGGCGAGGAGAAGTCCTGCGGCACTTCCCGGACCACGGGCCGACCGTGGTGCCCGGACTGTCAGCGCCGCTCAGCTTCGTGCTCAGCCTGAGGAAGCGTCGCGGAAGTCCTCCCTGGCACCCTCGACCAGCCCCTTTGCGCGGACTGCACTGCCCCTGAGGTCTGGCACACCTGTCTCACCTGCACCGATCCCGACTACCCGCACCCCGGCCAGTGCGCTCGCTGCCTTATTAACCGGCGCCTCAACGAACTTCTGGGCCCTCCGGCCGATGCCCTCCATCCTGGCCTCGAAGCCCTCCGGCACAACATCGCCACCACCGAGCACCCCATCACCGCCAGGCGGTGGCTGAACAAGCCGTCCGTCTCCCCGGTCCTGTCCGACCTCGCGGCCGGCCGAGGAGCCCTACCCACGAGGCCCTCGACGAGCTGCCCGACAGCCCGCCCCTCGCTCACCTCCGCCAAGTGCTCGTCGGCGTCGGTGCCCTGCTCGAGCACGATGAGTACATGGTCCGCCTCGAACGCTTCCTCACCGGTCTCCTCGCATCCCAGCAGGACCCCGAACAACGCAAGGTCCTGCACCGGTACGCGATCTGGCATCTGGTCCGGCGGCTTCGCCGACGCAACAATGGCCGCCCGCTTACCCCGCAGCAGTTCATGTCCGCACGTCAACGCACCCACGCGGGCGTCGCCTTCCTGAAGTGGCTGACGGCCCACGACCTCGCTCTGGAGACCTGCCGGCAGGCCGACCTCGACCAGTGGCTCACCGACGACTCCGCCACTTACCGCCAGACGGCCGGGCACTTCATCCGCTGGGCTCGCACCAACAAGCTCATCACTGTCCACGTCCCCGCCGTCCGCTGGAACGGCCCCACTCAGCCACTCGACGACGAACACCGCTGGAACGTCGCACGCCAGCTCCTGCACGACGACACCCTCAAGCCCGAAGACCGCCCCGCGGGGGCTCCTTCTCCTCCTCTATGCCCAAGGTCCGTCGGCGATCCACCGGTTGACCACCGAGGACGTCGAGGTCGGCGCCCACGAAGTACGTCTCCCCCTCGGCGATGCACCCGTCCAAATTGCCGGAGCCCGTCACCGAACTGGCCCGCGTGGTCGCCGCGAACCGCAAGGGCCACGCGACCATCGAGGCCTTGGCCCCGTCTCCATGGCTCTTCCCTGGCGGCCGGCCCGGACGGCCGATCAGCACCACGCAGCTGACTCAGCGCCTGAACCAGCTCGGGATCCGGCCCAATCAGGCCCGCAGCACCGCGCTCTTCCAACTCGCCACCGAGATCCCCGCCGCGATCCTCGCCCGCACCCTGGGCATCCACACCGACGTCGCCGTCGCCTGGCAACGACTCTCAGCGGGCGACTGGGCCCACTACGCAGCCGAGGTCAGCCGCAGTACTTCGCAACAACAGCCGGTCCACGAACAAGGAGCAAAATCATGAGATTCGACAACCACCGCGTCGTCATCACTGCTGCCGGGCGCGACTTCGGGCGAACTCTGGCGATCCGGCTCGCAGACCTCGGCGCCGAGGTCTTCCTGTCCGCACGCAGCCTCGCTGCCGCTGAGCGTGTCCGCGACGAGATCCGAGACCGAGGCCATCAGCGGGTCCACGCCTATGCCTGCAACCTGACGGATCCCGCCTCAATCCGCAGCTTCGCTTCCAGCGTCACCCAGCACACCGACCGCGTCGACATCCTGATCAACAACGGCTCGCGCTACCTCGAAGGGCCGGATCTCCAGTCAGCCTCCGACGCCGATATCGTCGACACCATCGCATCCGGCGCCACGGGCACGGTCCTGACCGTGAAGAACTTCCTCCCTCTCCTGCTCAACTCGGACAAGCCCGATGTGGTGACGATGATCTCCGCCTGCGGAACGGCTGGACATCACCGCTCGGACGCACACGACGCCTTCTATGCAGCCAAGAGCGCACAGGCCGGGTTCACCGAGATCCTCTCCAAGCGCCTCCGGCCCCAGGGGATTCGAGTGATATCGCTCTACCCGCCCGACTTCGACAACACCGACCCGCTCTCTGAGGAGTGGAAGTCCACGCCACGGGAGGCCAAGGATGCCCTCACCGCACAGTCGCTTGTGGAGTGCATCCTCTTCGCAGTCGCCCAGCCCCGTGACTGCTTCATCAAGGCATTCCACTTCGAACAGGTCTGAGCGCTCGCATACTCAAGCAAGGCTGACGTCGGCTCCCAGGCCGCACACCGGGGGGCTCCGGATCGGAGGCATCCGGACAGTTCCAATACCCGACGTCACCATTAAGCGTCCTGCCCCACGTCGGCAAGAGCGCCGCCGAGGCCACGGCCAAGCTCGTTCCGCTTCAGCGCAAGGCGGAGGCCGAAGAGGCCGCACGCAAGGCGAAGAAGGCCCGGAAGAAGGCCAAGCGCGCCAAGAAGGCCCAGGCCGAGGGCAAGAAGAAGGCCCGGCGGAAGTAGCCCAAGAAGTAGGGCCGAAGCCCCCACCGCTCACGCATCGCTCACGCAAGCAAAGTCGCGGCACCTCGGCCGTGTGACGCGCCGTGCCCCGAGCAACAGAAAACCCCAGGTCAAGGAATATGTGACCTGGGGTTTCTCGGAGCCGCCTAAGGGAATCGAACCCTTGACCTACGCATTACGAGTGCGTCGCTCTGGCCAACTGAGCTAAGGCGGCATGCTGCGGAGCCGGGTGGGCAGCAGCAGCGCCGCCAAGTCTACACAGTTTCGAGGTGTGCTCCGTACGGGGTGGGACGGGGGCCAGGGCCTGGGGTTCGGGCTGGTCAGGGGCAGCGCTTGTGGCGGGCGGGAGGGCGGCCGGTCAGGAGGTAGGTGTTGATCGCGGTGTCGACGCAGCGGCTGCCTCGGCCGTAGGCGGTGTGGCCGTCGCCCTCGTAGGTGAGGAGGGTGGCGGAGGAGAGCTGGGTGGCGAGGGCGCGGGCCCAGGGGTAGGGGGTGGCGGGGTCGCGGGTGGTGCCGACGACGACGATGGGGGCGGCGCCCTTGGCGTGGAGGGGGTGGGGTTTGCCGGTCGGCGGGACGGGCCAGTAGGCGCAGTTCAGGGCGGCCCAGGCGAGGGTCTCGCCGAAGACGGGGGATGCCTTTTCGAAGGCGGGGACGGCCTTCTCGACCTGGGCGGGGGTGCGGAAGGCGGGTGGGAGGTCGAGGCAGTTGACGGCGGGGTTGGCGTACATGAGGTTGGCGTACGAGCCGTCGGTGTCACGCTCGTAGTACAGGTCGGCGAGGTTCAGCAGGCCGCCGCCGTCGCCGCGCATCGCGGAGCGGAGGGCGGTGCGCAGCTGGGGCCAGGCGGTTTCGTCGTACATCGCGGCGATCACGCCCATGGTGGCGAGGGACTCGCCCAGCTTGCGGGACTCGCCGGTGCGCACCGGATGGGAGTCCAGGCGAGCGAAGAAGGCGCCGAGCCGGTCGCGGGCGGCGGCCACGGTGCGGGTGCCCAGGGGGCAGCCGTCGCGGCGCACACAGTCCTTGGCGAAGGCGGTGAAGGCGGTTTCGAAGCCGGCGGTCTGGTCGCGGTTCATGCGCTCGGCGGACAGCGCCGGGTCCAGGGCCCCGTCGAGGACGAGGCGGCCGACGCGGCGGGGGTAGAGGTCGGCGTAGGCCGCGCCGAGGAAGGTGCCGTAGGAGGCGCCGACGTAGCTGAGCCTCTTGTCGCCGAGCGCGGCGCGCAGCAGGTCCATGTCGCGGGCCGACTCGACCGTCGAGACATGGCCGAGGATCTTGCCGGAGCGAGTGGCGCAGCCGCGGGCGAACTTCTTGTAGGCGGCGACGAGCCTGCCTGTCTCGACGGGGGCGTCGGGCGTCTGGTCGGTCTGGGTGAAGGCGTCCATCTGCTTGTCGCTCAGACAGGTGACGGGCTCGCTGCCGGCCACGCCGCGCGGGTCCATCGCCACCATGTCGTAGCGGGCGCGCACCCGCGCCGGGTAGCCGACGGCCGCGTAGCTCTGCAGATAGCCGATCGCGGAGCCGCCCGGGCCGCCCGGGTTGACCAGCAGCGAGCCGAGCCGCCTGCCGGTGCCGGTCGCCTTCTTCCGGGAGACCGCGAGCCGCAGGTCCCGGCCGGTGCCGGGCTTGGCGTAGTCGAGCGGGGCCTTGAGGGTGGCGCATTCGAAGCCCGCGTCACCGCAGGCGCCCCAGCTCAACGTCTGTTCGTAGTACGGCTTGAGGGCCGCTGGAACGGCCCTCGCGGGCATCGACGCGGCGCTCGGGTCCGAGGCGCCGGCCGAGCAGCCGGTGAACAGCAGCCCGGCGGCGGCCGCAGCCGCGGCGCCGCGGGTGGAGAGCGTGCGGCGGCGTCTGAAGTCCATCGGAGGATCCCTCGGTTCGCGGTCGAGTCGCGGGGCTCGCTCCGGTCGATCAGGTGCGGGGGACCCACGGGGATACGGGGAGACGACCGGCACGGACCCTAACGGAGCGTATCCATTTGAACACGCTCCATGCGCATTCGGGCGAACCCGTACGAGTGAGACTCAGCCCGCGCGCAGCGCCATGGTCATCGCCTCCACCGCCAGCAGCGGCGCCACATTGCGGTCCAGCGCCTGCCGGCACGCCGCGACCGCCTCTATCCGGCGCAGCGTCCGCTCCGGCTTCGAACCGGCTGCCACCCGCTCCAGCGCGTCCCGCACATCGGTGTTGGCGAGGGCGACCCGAGAGCCCAGCTGAAGGGCCAGCACATCCCGGTAGAAGCCCGTCAGATCGGTGAGCGCGAGGTCGAGGGTGTCGCGCTGGGTGCGGGTCGCGCGCCGTTTCTGGCGGTCCTGGAGATCCTTCATGGCCCCGGCAGTGCCGCGCGGCAGCCGTCCACCCGTGCCCGCGGCGGCGCCGAGCGCGGCGCGCAGCTCCTCGGTCTCCTTGGTGTCGACCTCCTCCGCCACCTGCTTGGCGTCCTCAGCCGCCGCGTCGATCAGCTCCTGGGCCGCCTTGAGGCAGCCGCCCACGTCGTCGACGCGCAGCGGAAGCCTCATGACCGCGGCGCGGCGGGCGCGCGCCCGCTCGTCGGTGGCCAGACGGCGGGCGCGGCCGATATGGCCCTGGGTCGCGCGGGCGGCGGAGGCGGCGAGCTCGGGGTCGATGCCGTCGCGGCGGACGAGGAGATCCGCGACGGCGTCCACCGGCGGCGTACGGAGGGTGAGGAGGCGGCAGCGGGAGCGGATCGTGGGCAGCACATCCTCCAGGGAGGGCGCGCACAGCAGCCATACGGTGCGCGGCGCGGGCTCCTCGACGGCCTTGAGGAGGACATTGCCCGCGCCCTCGGTGAGCCGGTCGGCGTCCTCCAGGACGATCACCTGCCAGCGGCCGCCGGCGGGCGACAGCTGGGCCCGGCGGACGAGGTCGCGGGTCTCCTTGACGCCGATGCTGAGCATGTCCGTACGCACCACCTCCACATCGGCGTGCGTGCCGACGAGGGCGGTGTGGCAGCCGTCGCAGAAGCCGCAGCCGGGGGCGGCGCCGAGCGCCCGGTCGGGGCTGACGCACTGCAGCGCGGCGGCGAAGGCACGGGCGGCGGTGGCCCGCCCGGAGCCGGGCGGGCCGGTGAATAGCCAGGCGTGTGTCATCTTCGACGCCGCCTGGGGCTCGGCGGGGGCGTCACCCGCGGCGCGGGTCCTGGCGCGGGTCCTACCCGCGGCGGCGGCCGTGACCAGCGTGTCCGCGTCCCGCGCGGCAGCCGTCAGCTGGGCGGCAACACGGTCCTGCCCGACCAGGTCGTCCCACACCGCCATGGCTGCCTCCGCCCTTCGTTCTGGACGCATCCCATTGTGGGCCACCCCGCTGACAGTGGGCGCCACGGTCGCTGGCGGCGCCCACCGTCCCCGTGGTCAGCGGCGGCGCCCGCCGTCCTCGTGGTCAGCGGCGGCGCCCGCCGTCCTCGTCGTCGTGCGGGCCGAGCAGCTCGTCGGCCAGCGTCGGCAGGTCGTCCAGCGGGGTCTCCTCCGCCCACTCCGGGCGGCGGCGGGGGCGGCGCGACGACTCGGCGTCGCCCTGGGGCCCACCCTGCGGACGACCCAGGCCCTGGCTCCGGCCCTGGTCGTACTGCGGCAGCTCGCGCGTGGGCTCGTTCCCCTGCTGGTGCCCCTGGCCCTGCCCCTGCCCCTGGCCCTGCTCCCGGCCCTGCTCCTGCTCCTGCTCCTGGCGGAACAGCCACGGCGGGACCCGGTCCGTCGGGTCGGCGGCACGCTCGTCCCGTACGGGCGGTAGTACGGCCGTCTCGTCCGCCGCGTTCGGGGCCGGGGCGTCGACGGGCGGCTGGGGGAGGACGGCGGTCTCCTCGACGTCCGGGGCGTCCTGGGGAGGTACGGGCGGAAGCACGGCGGTCTCGTCGGCCGCGTTCGACGCCGGGGCGGCGGGGGAACCACCGGTCCGCGGGTCGAAGCGCGGCGTCCGGACCGTCTCCGCCACATCCGCGCCCTCGGTCTGGTTCCGGCCCGTGCCTCGGCCCGTGTCCTGGGGCCCGTCCCGGCCCTCGTCCTCGGCCGGCCGCGCCGCAGCCTCGGTCTCCACCGTCGGTGCCTCGGCCCCGGAGGACGCCGAGGGCCTCGCGTCCGCCGCCAGCCGTGCCTGCTCCGCCCGCAGCAGCGCCTCCTCGGCCTTGCGCTGCTCGTCCAGGCGGCGCGCCTCCGCCTCGGCCCGCTGCCGGGTCTCCGTCTCCGTCTGGAGGCGGCGCCGCTCCTCCTCGGCGGCGCGGGCGCGGTCCTCGGCCTCGATGCGCTTACGCTCCTCCTCGGCCCTGCGGCGCGCGTCCTCGGCCCGCTGACGGGCCGACTCCGCCTGCCGTTCGGCCTCGCGCTGCCGCGCCTCCTCCAGCTCGCGGCGCTTGCGCTCCTCCTCCTCGGCGCGCGCCGTGGCGAGCGCCTCCTGGCGCTCGCGCTCCAGCCGCTCCTCCTCCGCCTTGCGCGCGGCCTCTTCCTCGGCCCTGCGGCGGGACTCCTCCTCGGCCGCCTTACGGGCCTCCTCCTGGGCCTTCACCTCCGCCTCCGACAGCGGCAGCATCTGGTCCAGGCGGTGGCGCACCACGGAGGTGACCGCCTCCGGCAGCTGCCCGGCGTCGACGACGAGATAGCGGGCCGGGTCGGCGGCGGCGAGGGCCAGGAATCCGGCCCGTACGCGCTGGTGGAACTCGGCGGGCTCGGACTCGAGCCGGTCCGGGGCCTCCGTAAAGCGCTCACGCGCGGTCTCCGGCGAGACGTCCAGCAGCACCGTCAGATGCGGCACCAGGCCGTTGGTCGCCCACCGCGAGATACGGGCGATCTCGGTCGCGGCGAGGTCGCGCCCCGCGCCCTGGTAGGCGACGGAGGAGTCGATATAGCGGTCGGAGATGACGACCGCGCCGCGCTCCAGCGCCGGACGGACCACGGAGTCGACGTGCTCGGCGCGGTCCGCCGCGTACAGCAGCGCCTCCGCGCGGTGCGAGATCCCGGCGGACGAGACATCGAGCAGGATCGAGCGGAGCCGCTTGCCGATGGCGGTCGCGCCCGGCTCACGGGTCACCACCACCTCGTGGCCCTTGGCCCTGACCCATTCGGCCAGCGCCTCCACCTGCGTGGACTTACCCGCTCCGTCGCCGCCCTCGACGGCGATGAAGAAGCCGGTGGTGGCCGGGGCCTCCACCGCGCCGCCGCCGCGCAGCGCCTCGCGCAGATCGCGCCGCAGCGGTACGCCCTGCCGGTCGTCGGTCCTGCCGAGGACGAGCGCCGCGACGGGCAGCAGCAGCGCGCCGACGAGCATGAGGGTGAAGGCGGCGCCGCCGTGGGCGAAGACGAAGTCGCCGCTGCCGAGCCGGTGCGGTCCGATGGCGGCGGCGAGCAGCGGGGCGGCGACCGCGCCGAGCCCGACGAAGACGCGGACGACGGCGTGGAGGTGCTCGGTCATCCGGGGCCGGCGGGACTCCTCGGACTCCTGGTCGAGGAGGGCGTGGCCGGTGTGGGCGGCGACGCCGGCCGACAGGCCCGCGAGCAGTGCGATCAGTACTACGGTCGTCGCGTCGTGCACCAGGCCCACCGCGAGCAGCGCGAGGCCCGTCAGCGCGACCGACATCGCGAGCAGCCGGCGTCGCGACAGGCCCGGGAGGACCTTCGGCGCCCAGCGGATGCCGAGGACCGGGCCGCCGCTGAGGACGAGGACGAGCAGCGAGAAGCCGACCGGACCGCCGCCGAGGTCGACCGCCTGCAGCGCGGCGACGCCGACGGCTGCGGCGATCGCGGCCGCCACCCCTGCGCAGGAGAGCACCAGCAGCGGGACTGCGCCGGTGCGGCCCTTGTCGGTGCCGGTGCCGGACGCGGCCCGGGGGCGGCGCAGCCCTTCGAGGGGGGAGCGCGTGCGGGTCGTCTGCGCGCTGGGCAGCTCGACGAAGTAGAGGATCGAGACGGAGGCGGCGAAGAGTCCGGCGCCGACGTACGAGCCCAGGGCGGCCTGGTGGCCGTGGAACCACTCGATGCCGGTGCCCAGCAGCCTGCCGATGAGGGTGACGACGAGCAGTCCGGCGGCGGCGATCGGCAGCGTCAGGAAGTTCGTACGGAGCGAGAGCCGGCGCAGCGCGTCGAGGTGGTCGGGCAGCGGGCGTACGGCGGCGCCCTCGGCGGGCGGGGCCGGAAGCAGCCCGGGGGCCGCGTCGTCCTTGGCGACGGTCCACAAGCGCTCGGCGACGCCGAGGACAAAGGTGGTGATGAGCAGCCAGGCGACGGCGTCGTCCGGGGTCCAGTCGATCCACAGCGGGGCGATGAGGAGCAGGACGAGCCGCAGGACATCCGCGCCGATCATGGTCCAGCGCCGGTCCAGCGGACCGGAGGGACCGATCAGTGCGGAGAGCGGCCCGAGCAGCACCGCGCCGAACAGCAGCGTCGCGAAGAACCGCACGCCCAGGACGGCGGCGACGGCGAAGGCCGCCCCGCGATATCCGCCGCCGAAGGAGCCCGTGGCCACCGACGCCTGCAGCGACAGAAGGATGAGCACCAGCACGCCGAGCGCGTCGGCGGCGCCGCCGACGAGTTGGGCACTCCACAGCCGTCGCAGGGGCGGATAGCGCAGCAGGGCTCGTACGGCACGCTCGCGGGAGTCCGCGGCAAGGGCGCCGGAAGTGGTGGGCACGTCCGTTGGCTGCTCTCGCGTCATCCCGCCAGCCTATCCGGATCACATGAATCCACGTCCCCCCGGCCGAACAAACGGACGGGGGGACGTGAACGGTGCGGAGATTACCCCGCCTTATGCCGCTTTGGCCGCCGGCTCACTCCGCGTTGGCCGCGGGCTTCTTGGCCGTCTTGGCCGCCGTGGTCTTCTTGGCGGCGGTCTTCTTGGCCGTGGCCGTCTTCTTCGCGGCGGTCTTGGCGGTGGTCTTCTTGGCGGTGGTGGTCTTCTTCGCCGCCGTCTTCTTGGCAGCGGCCTTCTTGGCGGTCTTCTTGGCCGGGCTCTTGGCGCGCTTCTCCGCGAGCAGCTCATAGGCGCGCTCGGGCGTGATCGTCTCGACGTCGTCGTCCCGGCGCAGCGTCGCGTTGGTCTCGCCGTCCGTGACGTACGGGCCGAAGCGGCCGTCCTTCACCACGACCGGCTTCTCGCTGACCGGGTCGGTGCCCAGCTCCTTCAGCGGCGGCTTGGCCGCGGCCCGGCCGCGCTGCTTGGGCTGGGCGTAGATCGCCAGCGCCTCTTCGAGCGTGATGGTGAAGATCTGATCCTCGCTGTCCAGCGAGCGCGAGTCCGTGCCCTTCTTCAGGTACGGGCCGTAGCGGCCGTTCTGCGCGGTGATCTCGACGCCCTCGGGGTCGGTGCCCACGACGCGCGGCAGCGACAGCAGCTTGAGCGCGTCCTCCAGGGTGACCGTGTCCAGGGACATCGACTTGAAGAGGGAGGCGGTGCGCGGCTTGACCGCGTTCTTGCCGCTCTTCGGGGTGCCCTCGGGCAGCACCTCGGTGACGTACGGGCCGTAGCGGCCGTCCTTGGCGACGATCGTGCGGCCGGTCTCGGGGTCGACGCCCAGCTCGAATTCGCCGCTCGGCTTGGCGAGCAGCTCCTTCGCGTACTCCACGGTCAGCTCGTCCGGCGGCAGGTCGTCGGGGACGTCGGCGCGGTGTCCGGTGCCGCCCTCGGCGTCCGCCGGGCGCTCCACATACGGGCCGTAGCGGCCGACGCGCAGCATGATGCCGTCGCCCACCGGGAAGGACGAGATCTCGCGGGCGTCGATCGCGCCCAGATCGGTGACGAGCTCCTTGAGGCCGCCGAGATGGTCGCCGTCGCCGTTTCCGGCCGCGGCCGCGGCGCCCTCGCTACCCTTCGCGCTCTCGCCGAAGTAGAAGCGCTTGAGCCACGGCACGGCCTGGGCCTCGCCGCGGGCGATGCGGTCGAGGTCGTCCTCCATCTTGGCGGTGAAGTCGTAGTCGACCAGTCGGCCGAAGTGCTTCTCCAGCAGGTTGACCACGGCGAAGCTCAGGAAGGACGGCACGAGCGCCGTGCCCTTCTTGAAGACATAGCCGCGGTCGAGGATGGTGCCGAGGATCGTGGCGTAGGTCGAGGGGCGGCCGATCTCGCGCTCTTCGAGCTCCTTGACCAGCGATGCCTCGGTGTAGCGGGCCGGGGCCTTGGTGGCGTGGCCGTCGGCGGTGATCTCCTCGGCGGCGAGCCGGTTGCCCTCGGCGACCTGCGGCAGCCGCCGCTCACGGTCGTCGAGCTCGGCGTTCGGGTCGTCCGCGCCCTCCACATAGGCCTTCATGAAGCCGTGGAAGGTGATCGTCTTACCGGAGGCGGAGAACTCGGCGTCCCGGCCGTCGCTCGACTGCCCGCCGATCTTGACGGTGACCGAGTTGCCGACCGCGTCCTTCATCTGGGAGGCGACGGTCCGCTTCCAGATCAGCTCGTAGAGCCGGAACTGGTCGCCCTTGAGGCCGGTCTCTGCCGGAGTGCGGAAACGGTCTCCCGAGGGGCGGACGGCCTCGTGCGCCTCCTGGGCGTTCTTGACCTTGCCCGTGTAAACGCGCGGCTTGTCCGGCAGATAGTCGGCGCCGTACAGCTGCGTGACCTGCGCCCGGGCCGCCGCCACCGCCGTGTCCGACAGGGTGGTGGAGTCGGTACGCATATAGGTGATGAAGCCGTTCTCGTACAGCTTCTGCGCCACCTGCATGGTGGCCTTGGCGCCGAAGCCGAGCTTGCGGCTCGCCTCCTGCTGCAGGGTGGTCGTACGGAACGGGGCGTACGGCGAGCGGCGGTACGGCTTGGACTCGACCGAGCGCACCGCGAAGGCGGTGTCGGCGAGGGCAGCGGCCAGCGTGCGGGCGCCTTCCTCGTCCAGGTGGAGGACGTTCGCGCCCTCCTTCAGCTGACCGAGCGAGGTGAAGTCACGGCCCTGGGCGACCCGGCGGCCGTCCACCGCGGTCAGCCGGGCGCCGAAGGTGCCCGGATCGCTGACGTCACCGGCCCGGCCGGTCGCGAAGGTGCCGGTCAGGTCCCAGTACTCGGCGGAGCGGAAGGCGATGCGCTCGCGCTCGCGCTCGACGACGAGACGGGTGGCCACCGACTGGACACGGCCCGCGGACAGGCCCCGCATGACCTTCTTCCACAGGACCGGCGAGACCTCGTAGCCGTAGAGACGGTCGAGGATGCGGCGGGTCTCCTGGGCCTCGACGAGGCGCTGGTTCAGCTCGCGCGGATTGGCCACCGCGGCCCGGATCGCGTCCTTGGTGATCTCGTGGAAGACCATCCGGCGGACCGGGACCTTGGGCTTGAGGACTTCCTGGAGGTGCCAGGCGATGGCCTCGCCCTCGCGGTCCTCATCGGTGGCGAGGAAGAGTTCGTCGGAGTCGGCGAGCAGCTCCTTGAGCTTCCTGACCTGGCTCTTCTTATCCGCGTTGACGACATAGACGGGCTGGAAGTCATGCTCGACGTCCACCCCGAGGCGACGGACCTCACCGGTGTACTGATCGGGTACCTCGGCCGCACCGTTCGGCAGGTCCCGGATGTGCCCGACGCTGGCCTCGACCACGTAGCCCGGGCCGAGATAGCCCTTGATCGTCTTCGCCTTGGCAGGCGACTCGACGATGACGAGTCGGCGGCCGCCCTGCGCGGTCTCGCTGGTGGTCGGGGACAACTTGGCTCTTCTCTCCGGTCGACGCTCGGTGAACGGGCACTGCCGCGCGGGTAACGCGCACACGCCCCTCTACGGTGACGCTGCGGAGTGTGACGGTACATCCCGCCCCCGTGTCAAACGGAAAAAGCCCGCAACGCCACTCGAACGGTAACCCGACAAGCGTCCTGTCTGCCGCCCGGACCGGCACAAGGCACCACGGAAGGCCCTGTCAGGCGTAACCCAGACACCAGATCCCGCCGCCGAGTGCGGCGATGCCAAAGAGAAGGGAGAGCGTCGCCGAAGCGACGGGGCTCACACCGTGCACGACCGGCACACGCAGCTTCAAACGCGCCGCCGTCCACAGCAGCAGCGCGGCGCCGAACAACACGAATGCCGTTCCGGCGAAGATCGCAGGTCCGCTCTCCATGGCGGGATCGTGGCACGTACGGGAGGCGTGAGCGCGAACCTGGGGTGAACGGCACGCGACCAGCGCTTCCGGCCATGTTCATATGCCCAGCGTACGGCTCATCCCGCCCGCCGCCACATCCCGTACGCCCCGTTGGCCATCGCTCGCCCCACAAGCCCCGTAGGCCCCTGTAAGCCCTCCTTAGGCTCCTGTAAGCCCCCTTGGCCCCCGGCGCGACATCTTCCTGCCATACGGAGGCAGGGGCGCGGCGCGATCACACCCGGCGCACGCCCAGCGCGCGCTACACGCCCCCGTCGCCCCCGTTCTCGACCGGCCGCAGAAAGCCCTGCTCCACCAGGAGCCGGATGGACTCCGGGGTGCGGTCGCGGAGCACCACCGGGTCCTCCCCGAGCAGCTGCGCGATCGCGTCCAGAATCCGGCCCGCGCTGAGCGTGCCGTCGCACACGCCCGCAAAGCCCGCGCCGACCGTGTCGACCTTCGTCGCCCGCCGCATCCCTCGGTGCTGCCGGAGCACCACATGCTCGGGGTCCTCGGCCCCCGGCAGACCCACCTGCTCCTGTACGACCTCGTCCGCCAGCCGGAAGCGCGAGGCCAGCAGCGCCGCGTCGTCGTGCGTACGCAGAAAGTCCTGCCGGTCGAAGTGGGCCGCGACCTCGTCCCCCAGCGGCTGCTCAACCGGATGCGGCCATTCCTCCATGGTCACCGACGGCCGCTCGGCGCCGGACTTGCGCAGCGTGATCCAGCCGAAGCCGATGGCCTTGGTCTTCCGCGCCTCGAACTCCTCCAGCCACGCCTCGTAGCGCGCCGCGTACACGTCGGGCCCGGCCAGATGCTCGCCCGCGTCGCGCAGCCACAGCTCGGCGTACTGCGTGATGTCCTGCACCTCGCGCTGCACGATCCACGCGTCGCAGCCGGACGGCACCCAGGAGGCGAGCCGCTCGCGCCAGTCCTCCCCCTCGATGTGCTGCCAGTTGGCGAGCAGCTGGCACCAGCCGCCGTCGGTGAGATGGGCGGCGGACCGCTGGACGAGGGTGCGGCACAGATCGTCCGCGGCCATTCCGCCGTCCCGGTAGACGAGCTCGGAGCCCTCCGGGGAGCGGGGGGAGATCACAAAGGGCGGGTTGGACACGATCAGGTCGTACGTCTCGCCCTCGACCGGCTCGAAGAGCGACCCTTCGCGCAGATCGGGCTCCGGCGCCCCGGACAGGGCGAGGGTGAGCCGGGCGATGCCCAGCGCGCGCGGATTGCGGTCGGTGGCGGTGACCCGGCCGGCGTGCCGGCCCGCGTGCAGCGCCTGGATGCCGGAGCCGGTGCCGAGATCCAGGACCCGGTCCACCGGGGTCGGGACGGTGAGACCGGCGAGCGTGGTGGACGCGCCGCCGACCCCGAGGACGAGCTGGGAGCGGTCCACGCCGCCGCGCGCGCCGCCCGGCCCCCCGATCCCGCCCGCGCCGCCGACCGCGCAGCCCAGATCGGAGACGATCCACCAGTCCTGGCCCTCCGGACCGCCGTACGGCCGCACATCCACGCTCGCGCGCACCTCCGCGCCGTCCCGCACCAGCCAGCCGTCGGCCAGGCAGTCCTCGACGGGCAGGGCGGCGGCGGCCCGCTCGTACGACGTGGGCCGCTGCAGCAAAAAGAGCCGCACCAGGGTCTCCAGCGGGCTCTCGCCCCGGGTCGCGCGCAGCGCGGGGACGGTCTCGCTGCGCGCCAGGGCGGCGTAGGCGGGCGCGCCGAGGAGATCCAGCAGGCCGTCGGCGGTGAAGGAGGCGGCCAGCAGCGCCTCGCGGAGGCGGGCGGTGCGCTCGGGGTCGGCGGCGGGGAGGCGGAACGGGGGCTGGTGCGTACTCACGCCCCCATTGTCGGGGTAACCACCGACAGCGGGCGACGACAGGGTGCGTCGCCGGAGCCGGCCTGAGGTGACGGACCGACAAGGGGGGCGTGGGGCGGGAGTCTTTGCCCCCGGTTACGCCGCTAGGACTGCGTGGCCGTGGCGCCGCCCGTCGTCTTCGGCTTCTGGCAGCCGGGCTGCTTGGCCATCGCCGTCCCGACCTTTCCTTCCTGCAGCTTCTGCAGGGCCTTGTCACCCGACTTGCTGAGCTTGTCGAGCTCGTCGGCGATGCCCTTGAGCCCCTCGGCGAACTTCGACTTGTCCGAGGTCTCGAGCTTGTCGACGGTCGTCCTCAGGTTCTTGTACGCAGCGGAGGTGGCGTTGAGCTCCTTGACGGCCTGCTTCTGGGTCTGCTCGCCGTTGTCGACGGGCGGTGGGCCCGCCTTGTTCACCGCCTTGGCGAGCGCCGCGTACGACTCGGAGATCTGCTGGAACGCCGCGGAGTCCGTCTGCTGAAGCTTCTTGGAGTCCTGCTCGTCGGCGGCAGCCTGGATCGAGGCGTTGGCTCCCTGAATCTTCTTCAGCTGCGGCTGCACCTCGTCACAGACCGACTTTGCCCAGTCGTTGACCTTCTTGTCGCCATCGTTGCCGCCCCCGCAGCCGGTCAGCGCCAGTACGAGCGCCGCACCGCCGGACAGTGCAGCCACAAGCTTCTTGTTCACCGGATTGGTCCCTTCCATGGCTCTCGGCCCCGGAACATACACGCCCATCCGACAGGAACCGTGCGACGAGCATCCTGTATGGATGTTTTTAAAGCCATTTGAACCAAGCTCGGTGTGCCGATGGCCTCACTGTGCGGAGGGTACGGCGCGGGCACACGAACGGGCGGACGGTATGCCTTCGCACACCGCCCGCCCGCAGTTCGCAGGGGCTCTCACGGCCCCGTGGCCGACCCAGGGGGCTAGGACACCACCGCCGATTCGGCTGACTTCGCGACGCGCTCGGAGTTGTCTTCGTCACCCACGGCGATCCCGCGCCGCTTGGAGACGTAGACGGCGGCCACAATGATCACGATGGCGAGCACCGCGATGACCGCGCGCAGCCCCGAGCTGGCGTCGTCCCCGTACGAGAACTTCACCACCGCCGGGGCGATCAGCAGCGCCACCAGGTTCATGACCTTCAGCAGCGGGTTGATCGCGGGGCCCGCGGTGTCCTTGAACGGGTCGCCGACCGTGTCGCCGATCACCGTCGCGGCGTGTGCCTCGCTTCCCTTGCCGCCGTGGTGCCCGTCCTCGACCAGCTTCTTCGCGTTGTCCCAGGCGCCGCCGGAGTTCGCGAGGAAGACGGCCATCAGGGTGCCGGTGCCGATCGCGCCCGCCAGGAACGAGCCGAGCGCGCCGACCCCGAAGGTGAATCCGACGGCGATCGGCGCCAGGACGGCGAGCAGACCCGGAGTGGCCAGCTCGCGCAGCGCGTCCTTGGTGCAGATGTCGACGACCCGCCCGTAGTCCGGCGTCTCGCTGTAGTCCATGATCCCTGGCTTCTCACGGAACTGCCGCCGCACCTCGAAGACCACCGCGCCCGCCGACCGCGACACCGCGTTGATCGCCAGCCCCGAGAAGAGGAAGACGACGGCGGCGCCGAGGACGAGCCCGACGAGATTGTTGGGCTGCGAGATGTCCAGGCTCAGATTCATCTCGCCGGCCACGGTCGTGTGCACTTCCCTGATCGCCTCGGCGATGGCGTCGCGGTACGAGCCGAAGAGCGCCGCCGCGGCGAGCACCGCCGTCGCGATCGCGATGCCCTTGGTGATCGCCTTGGTGGTGTTGCCGACCGCGTCGAGGTCGGTGAGCACCTGCGCGCCCGCGCCCTTGATGTCGCCGGACATCTCGGCGATGCCCTGGGCGTTGTCGGAGACCGGGCCGAAGGTGTCCATGGCGACGATGACGCCGACGGTGGTCAGCAGACCGGTGCCGGCGAGCGCGACCGCGAACAGCGCCAGCATGATCGAGGTGCCGCCGAGCAGAAACGCGCCGTAGACGCTGAGCCCGATCAGCACCGCCGAGTAGACCGCGGACTCCAGGCCCACCGAGATGCCGGAGAGGATCACGGTGGCCGGGCCGGTCAGAGAGGTCCTGCCGATGTCCCGTACGGGGCGCCGGCTGGTCTCGGTGAAGTAGCCCGTGAGCTGCTGGATGAGCGCGGCGAGCACGATGCCGATGGCGACGGCGACGAGCGCGAGCACGCGCGGGTCTCCCTGGTGGCCGAGGATCTCGCGGGCGGTGACGCCGTCCAGATCCGCGTAGCTGGACGGCAGATAGACGAAGACCGCGACCGCCACCAGCGCCATCGAGATCACCGCGGAGATGAAGAAACCACGGTTGATGGCGGTCATCCCGCTGCGGTCGGCGCGGCGCGGGGCCACGGCGAAGATCCCGATCATGGCGGTGATCACACCGATGGCCGGAACGAGCAGCGGGAAGGCCAGGCCTGAGTCGCCGAAGGCGGCCTTGCCGAGGATCAGCGCGGCCACCAAGGTCACGGCGTAGGACTCGAAGAGGTCGGCGGCCATACCCGCGCAGTCGCCGACGTTGTCGCCCACGTTGTCCGCGATGGTGGCGGCGTTGCGCGGGTCGTCCTCGGGGATGCCCTTCTCGACCTTGCCGACGAGGTCGGCACCGACATCGGCGGCCTTGGTGAAGATGCCGCCGCCGACTCTCATGAACATCGCGATCAGTGCGGCGCCGAGGCCGAAGCCCTCCAGCACCTTGGGCGCGTCGGCCGCGTATACGAGCACCACACAGGAGGCGCCCAGCAGGCCGAGGCCCACGGTGAACATGCCGACGACACCGCCCGTACGGAAAGCGATCTTCATCGCCTTGTGCGAGACCACCGTCAGATCCACGCTCGGCTTACCGGGCGCGGACGAGGCGGAATCGCCGTCGACCGGTGCGGTGGGAGCCGCGGGGGTGGCTTCCCGGGCGGCGGCGGCGACGCGCACATTGCTGCGCACCGCGAGCCACATCCCGATATAGCCGGTGGCCGCCGAGAATCCCGCGCCGATCAGAAAGAACACCGAACGCCCGATGCGCTGCGGCCAGTCATCGGCCGGCAACAGCATGAGCAGGAAGAACACCACCACGGCGAATGCGCCGAGGGTACGCAGCTGCCGGGCCAGATAGGCATTCGCGCCTTCCTGCACCGCCGCGGCGATCTTCTTCATACTGTCCGTGCCCTCGTCGGCCGCGAGGACTTGTCGTACCAGGACCACCGCGACCGCGAGTGCCGCGACCGCGACGGCGGCGATCACCAGCACGAGCACACGGTTGTCGTCGGTCAGCTCTGCGGCGGCCAGGGTTGAGGTGAGGTCCAGCTGATGAGGGGTGAGAGGCCCCGCCATTCGTCCTCCTTGACGTTTGGCACATGGGCGCGCAGCAGTTCTGCGACCGCAGAAGAGCCGCCACGCTCAGGCGTCCTGAGCTCAAGATGTGGACGGATTGTAGGGAGCGTCACACGATCAAAACAGGGCGCCGGAACGGGAATTCGCCTGCACCAGCGAAGATCAATAGGTTTGGGCCCCGGGAATTCCTTCGAAAGAAGCAAGGTCGACAATCCACTGACGGGTGTCAAATGATCTCTATAAATGATCTCAGGGCACTATGAAAAGCGCTGCTCAGAGCAGTCCGGCGAAGGAGCGCCACAGATCGTGACAGCGGGCGCCGAGGGGTGATCGGGACCGTACGGAGGCCCGGGCCGCGGGTATGCCGACGGCCGGCCCGGCAGTCATAAAAACGGCCGGACCGGTGGTCGCGAAAAGCCACGACGGGGCCGGAGGGCCCCGCTCCGGGAGAGGGCTACGGCACGAGGGTCTGGGGAGAGGTCGGCCAGCTCATCCGGATCACGCCACCGGTCTCGCTGCTCGTCACCTCCACGTCGTCGACGAGCCCGCTGATGACGGCGAGACCCATCTCGTCCTCACCCTCCGGCTCGGCGGCGCCCGCGTCGTCCACATCCGGGTGGGAGCCGGGTGCCAGGCCCGCGGAGGTCGGGGACTCGTCGCCGACCTCGATGGAGAACTTCTTCTCCTCCTCGGTCAGCACCACCCGCACCGGGGCTTCCACCCCGTTGCTCAGATGGAGCCCGACCGCACGCGTACAGGCTTCACCGACCGCGAGCCGCACCTCGTCGAGCACGGCCTCGTCCACCCCCGCCCGGCGCGCCACGGCCGCCGCAACCAGACGGGCGGTCCTGACATGCTCGGGCAGCGCGCTGAAGCGGAGTTCGACGGTGGCCATGCCATCCCCCTCGGGCGTATGGGCGTGCATATCGGGGGGCCGGGCGACGATCGCCCGGAACCCCCTTCTTTGTCTTCCGGCGGCGACCAGTCAGTCAGTCGCCGCGACAGCGTCCTCGACCGAGGTGTGAATCGGGAACACCTTGGTCAGGCCGGTGATACGGAAGATCTTGAGAATGCGCTCCTGGTTGCAGACCAGGCGCAGCGAGCCCTCATGGGCCCGCACTCGCTTGAGCCCGCCGACGAGCACGCCGAGCCCGGTGGAGTCGAGAAAGTCGACGCCCTCCATGTCGACGACGAGATGGTAGTTGCCGTCGTTGACAAGCTCGACCAGCTGCTCGCGCAGCTTGGGCGCGGTGTATACATCAATCTCGCCACCGACCTCGACGACCGTGCGGTCGTCGACGGTCCGAGTCGACAGGGACAGGTCCACGGATCCTCCAGCACCTTGCATCGAGCGGTCGCCCCCCATGGATCGGCAGCCGCGATGGCATTCAATCACTTACCAGCAGGCGTGCACGACGCCTTGAGCCCATTGTCCGTCAGACCAGTGACACACTCGGTGTCGATGGCCCACAACCAACTCCCGCGGCAGGCGGGCATACGCCCCTCACCCCGGGCTGTCCTCGGTCGTCTCAGCACCGGGGCGGGCCGAGGCACGCGCATCACTCATACGGAGCACTTGCCCCCGCGTCTCGGGAGCCATGCCGACTGGCCTTCCCCGATTCGGGCGGAGGTGATCAACGCCATCCGGGCCGCCGGAATCGAGCGGCCATGGGCGCACCAGGCGCGCACGGCCGAACACGCACTGCGCGGGGAATCCGTGGTCGTGGCCACCGGCACCGCCTCCGGCAAGTCCCTCTCCTATCTCGCCCCCGTCCTCAGCACGCTGCTGGACGGCTCGGAGGAGCCCAGCGGGCGGGGGGCGACCGCCCTGTATCTCTCGCCCACCAAGGCACTGGCCGCCGATCAGCGCCGCGCGGTGGCCGACATCGCCGCCCCGCTGGGCACCGGCGTCCGCGCGGCGGTCTACGACGGCGACACGCCGGTCGAGGAGCGCGAGTGGGTCCGCCAGTACGCGAACTATGTGCTCACCAACCCCGACATGCTGCACCGGGGCATCCTGCCCGGCCACCCCAGGTGGTCCTCCTTCCTGCGAACGCTGCGCTATGTCGTGATCGACGAGTGCCACACCTACCGGGGCGTCTTCGGCTCCCATGTCGCCCAGGTGCTGCGCCGACTGCGCCGCGTCTGCGCCCGCTACGGCTCCTCGCCCGTCTTCCTGCTCGCCTCGGCCACCGCCGCCGACCCGGCGGTCGCCGCGACCCGGCTGACCGGGCTGCCGGTCGTGGAGATCACCGAGGACGCCTCGCCCCGCGGCGAGGTCGTCTTCGCCCTCTGGGAGCCGCCCCTGACCGAGCTCCACGGTGAGCAGGGCGCCCCGGTCCGCCGCACCGCCACCGCGGAGTCCGCCGACCTGCTCACCGATCTGGCCGTCCAGGGCGTCCGTACGGTCACCTTCGTACGCTCCCGGCGTGGCGCGGAGCTGATCGCCCTGATCGCCCAGGAGCGGCTCGCGGAGGTGGACCGCTCCCTGCCGGGCCGGGTGGCCGCCTATCGCGGCGGCTATCTCCCTGAGGAGCGCCGGGCCCTGGAGCGTGCCCTGCACTCCGGCGAGCTCCTGGGACTCGCCGCGACCACCGCCCTGGAACTCGGGATGGACATCGCCGGCCTGGACGCCGTCGTCGTGGCGGGCTATCCCGGCACCCGCGCCTCCCTGTGGCAGCAGGCGGGGCGGGCCGGGCGCGCGGGACAGGGGGCCCTCGCCATCCTGGTCGCCCGGGACGATCCGCTGGACACCTATCTCGTCCACCACCCGGACGCCCTCTTCCGGCAGCCCGTCGAGTCCACCGTCCTCGACCCGGACAACCCGTACGTCCTCGCCCCGCATCTGTGCGCGGCCGCGGCCGAGCTCCCGCTCACC
The DNA here is from genome assembly GCF_040606675.1 of Streptomyces sp. NPDC005393. Classification (NCBI taxonomy): domain Bacteria; kingdom Bacillati; phylum Actinomycetota; class Actinomycetes; order Kitasatosporales; family Streptomycetaceae; genus Streptomyces; species Streptomyces sp. NPDC005393. The sequence continues at coordinate 54,992 of NZ_JBEXFG010000023.1, forward strand.
GAGGCGGACCTGGAGCTCTTCGGCCCGGCCGCCGAGGAGCTGATGCCGCAGCTGGAGGAGCGCAAGCTGCTGCGTCGCCGAGCGCGGGCCTGGCACTGGACCCGCCGCGAGCGCGCCGCCGACCTCACCGACATCCGCGGGGAGGGCGGCAGCCCGGTCCAGGTCGTGGAGGCGGCGACCGGGCGGCTGCTGGGCACCGTGGACGCCTCGGCCGCCCACACCACCGTCCACGAGGGCGCCGTCCACCTCCACCAGGGGCGGAGCTACCTCGTCAAACAGCTCGACCTCGACGACTCGGTCGCCCTCGTGGAGGAGGCCAGTCCGCCCTACTCCACCACGGCCCGCGACACCACGGCGATCTCCATCCTGGAGACCACGACCGAGATTCCGTGGGGGGACGCACGGCTGTGCTTCGGCTCGGTCGAAGTCACCAACCAGGTCGTCTCCTTTCTGCGCCGCAAGCTGATCACCGGCGAGGTCCTCGGCGAGTCCAAGCTCGACCTCCCGCCCCGCACGCTGCGCACCCGGGCCGTGTGGTGGACGGTCACCGAGGACCAGCTCGATGACGCCCGGGTGCATCCCCAGGCCCTCGGCGGCGCCCTGCACGCCGCCGAGCACGCCTCCATCGGCATCCTGCCGCTCTTCGCGACCTGCGACCGCTGGGACATCGGCGGGGTGTCCGTCCCGCTGCACCCCGATACGCTCCTTCCGACGGTCTTCGTGTACGACGGGCATCCCGGCGGCGCGGGCTTCGCCGAGCGGGCCTTCCACACGGCCGCCGACTGGCTGACGGCCACCCGCGAGGCGATCGCCGTCTGTGAGTGCGAGGCGGGGTGTCCCTCCTGCATCCAGTCGCCCAAGTGCGGCAACGGCAACGACCCGCTGGACAAGAAGGCCGCCATCCGGCTGCTGACGACCCTTCTCGCCGGAGCCCCGGACCAGCCGTCCCCCGCCGAGTGACTGACCCCTGTCAGATGGCCATCCCCCGACAGACGGCCATCCCCCACCGGGTGGCCAACCCCGCCGGGTGGCCCCCCGCTGAGTGACTGGGCCCCGCTGAGTGATTGGGCCCAGCCGGGTGGCCAGCCCCCACCGGGTGGCCGGCCCCCGCCTTGGCCCCCGGCTGAGTGACCATCCCCCACCGGGCGACCAGCCTCCGCCGGGTGACCGCTCCAGGGCGGCCGTCGTCGCCGGTGGCCGGCAGACCGGACCCGGCAGACGGTCGGCCCAGCCGGCGACGGGCGTGTCGGCGGGGCCGGCTCGCGCCCGGGCCCGGAGGGCGAACGGCCCGGCGCGCACCTCGGCCGTGAGATCCGCGATCTCGCCGCTCAGGGCGCACCGCACCACGCGCGCCCCCTGGGCCGAGGCCACCCGCCGGGCGAGGCCGCATGCCGCACGAGGCCCCTCCAGGCCGTGGTCCGCCGCCGCGAGCGCCGCCAGGTCGGCCGCCCCGCCCGCCCGATGGCGCGCCATCATGGCCTGCCCGGCCGCCAGCACGACCGCGAACACCGCGCACAGGGCCGTCGCGGCCAGCGCGGCCCACATGGTGGCCGAGCCGCGGTCGTCCGCCCGCCTCACGGGACCGCCTCCCGTGCCGTGCCCACCGCGCCGGCCGGCTCGCCCACCGGGTTGTCCTCGGCGAGCGCGGCCGCCTCGCCGCGCAGACTCACCGCCAGCGCGCCGGGACCGGCCGCGTGGGTCCGGACCCGCACCCGCACCAGGTCCCCCTCCCGCCATAGCTCGACCCGCGCTCCGCGCGGCGCGGCGGACCGGGCGGCGGCCACCGCGGCCGCCCGCGACTCCGAGCGCGCCGCGGCCCGCGCCCCGGCCCCGGCCGCGTCCACGCACTGCAGCTGCGCGGACGCGGCCATCAGACCCCAGATCAGCATCAAGGCGAACAGCGCCAGCACCGGCAGCGCGACAGCCGCCTCCGCCGTGACAAAGCCGCGGTCCGCCACCAAGCCGCGGTCCGACCCCAGGTCGCGGTCCGGCCCCGAGTCGCTCGTCCTCGGGGTGCCCCGCGCGCCGGGAGCGGCGCGCGGGTCCGCCTGCCCGACCCTTTCCGGCGTCTCAGAACTGCGCATCGAGCGCCCGCCCGATCACCGATTCCAGCGCACCGCTGACGGTCCCGCTCGTCACCACCTTGTACAGCACCGCGGCGAAGGCGCACGCCGCGATCGTCCCCATCGCGTACTCGGCGGTGGCCATTCCCGCCTCGGCCCTCGCACGCGCCGCCGCGTACCGCCGTGCCCACCACTGCTTACCCATGTCGGCCCCCTTGTGGTTGTTGTTGTGCCGTACCGCATCTGGTCCGTGTCTCGTGCGCTCAGGTGCCGCTCGCCAGGCCGTGGGCCAGCCCGATCATCACGGGGGCCAGGCCGATCAGCAGGAACGCGGGCAGGAAGCAGCCGCCCAGCGGGGCGTTGGCCAGCGCACCGGTGCGCTCGGCCCGTCTCATCGCCTCCCGCGTCCGCTCGGCGCGGCATTCGGCCGCCAGCCGGGACACCGGCTCCACCGCCGGTGCGCCCGTCGTCCCGGCGCGCTCCAACGCGCGCGCCAGCCCGCGCGCTCCTGGCAAGGCGCCCACGCGCCCCCAGGCAGCGGCCGGTTCGCCTCCCAGCCGCAGCTCCACCGCGGTCTGTGCCAGTCGCTCGCCGACCGGCCCACCGAGCGACAGGCCCACCGCCTCCGCCGCCCTGTGCGGGCCCGCTCCGGCCGCCAGGCAGGCGGTCAGCAGATCGGCGGCCAGCGGGATCTGGTCTGCGGCGAGGCCCGTGAGGGGCCCGTCGCGGCCGTCCCGTCCGCTGACGGCCCGGCGGTGCCGCTGCCACCGCCGGACACCGCACGCGGCGGCGAGCCCCAGCAGGCAGCCCAGCGGCCCTTTGACGAGGACGAGGCCGGCCAGCAGGGCGCCGCCCGCCGCCGCCCAGGCCAGGAACGCGCCCTCGCCCGCCCCGGCGCGCCAGCGCCGGGGCGGGCGGGACCGCTTGCGGCGAATGTTCGGCGCGACCGGCAGCAGTACCGCCAGCCGCCGCCGGGCGGCCCGCTCCCGACGGGCCTCGGCCACGGTGATCGCCGTACACAGGACGGCCGCCACGAAGGACAGCGCGATCCCCAGACTGTGGACAACGTCAGCGCTCATGGGCCACCGGCCGCTCCGGCCCGCGCGCCGATCGCACCATCCGGGCGGTCCAGGCGAGCCCCGCCCACTCCAGCAGGCCGCCCACCAGCAGACAACCCAGCCCGGCCGGGGTGTGCAGCAGCACCCGCAGCGGCTCGGCGCCCAGCGCACTGCCCATCACCAGCCCGACGACGGGCAGCACGGCCAGCGCGACGGCGGTGGCTCTGGGCCCCGCGAGCTTGGCGCGCAGGCTCTCCCGCTGGTCCCGCTCGGCGCGCAGCGCCGCGGCCACCCGGTCGAGCCCGGCCGCGAGACCCGCCCCCTCGTCGACCGCCACCTGCCAGCAGGCCGCGACTCCGGTCAGCCCCTCAGCGCCCGGCAGCCGGGCCGCCCTCCGCAGCGCCTCGGGCACATCCCCGCCGAACCGCGCGGCTGCCGAGACGAGCCCCCATCGCTCCCCGAGGTCTCCGGGGGGCACGGCCAGCAGTGCCTCGCCGGGCTGCCGCCCGGCCCGCAGCTCGCCCGCCACCGCGCCGCACAGCTCGATCACCCTGGCGGCGCGCCGCTCACGGTCCCGGCCGCGCTCCCGGGCCCGCAGCCACCGGCCGACGGCCGGGACCGCCGCCAGCGCGCCGAGCAGCGGCAGGACCGACGCGCCGAGCAGCGCGATCACACATCCCACCGGCAGACACAGCAGCTCACGCCCCATCCGCCCGCCGTACCTGACCCGCCAACGCTCCCGCAGCCAGGCGGCCGTCTCGGACAGTCGCCGAGCCGGGTCCGGCCCGGCGGGCTCCACAGGCCCGCCGCCCGCGAACAGCACCCTGGCCCGACGCAGCTCCCGGTCCCGTCCGGCCAGCAGCCAGACGGCCGCTCCCGCACACAGCACCGCGGCGCACAGCGCCAGCGCCCCAGGGTCCCCTCCCGCGCCGGTCATGACGCACCTCCGCCCCGTACGCACAGCTTCTGGAGCCGCTGCCAGCCCGCCGCCCGCTCGAAGCCCTCCGGGCCACACACGGCCGCCGGCACGGTCGTCACATAGCCCGCCCGGTCCCGGTCCAGCACATGCAGCTCGGCGATCCTGCGCCGCCCGCCGCGGTCCCGCACCAGATGGACCAGGACCGACAGGGCGGCAGCCAACTGGCTGTGCAGCGCGGCCCGGTCAAGGCCCGCGGTCGAGCCGAGCGCCTCCAGCCGTGCCGGTACATCCGCCGCCGAATTGGCGTGGACGGTGCCGCAGCCACCCTCATGGCCGGTGTTCAAGGCGCCAAGGAGATCGCAGACCTCGGGGCCCCTCACCTCTCCGACCACCAGCCGGTCCGGGCGCATCCGCAGCGCCTGCCGCACCAGGTCCCGCAGGGTGACCTGGCCCCGGCCTTCCTGATTGGCGGGGCGGGTCTCCAGCCGGACCACATGCGGATGGTCGGGGCGCAGCTCGGCCGAATCCTCGGCGAGGACGATCCGCTCCCCCTTGCCGACCAGCCCCAGCAGGGTGCTCAGCAGAGTCGTCTTGCCCGATCCGGTGCCGCCGCTGACCAGGAACGACAGCCGGGCGTCCAGCATTGCCCGCAGCAGCTCCGCGCCGCCGGGCGGCACGGTCCCAGCCGCCCTCAGCTCCGCGAGCGAGAACGCCCTCGGGCGCATCACCCGCAGCGACAGACAGGTCGAGCCGACCGCCACCGGTGGGAGCACCGCGTGCATCCGCGTCCCGTCCGGCAGCCGGGCGTCCACCCATGGCCGGGCGTCGTCCAGCCGCCGCCCGGCCACCGCGGCGAGCCGCTGGGCGAGCCTGCGCACGGCGGCCGTATCCGCGAAGGTGACGGTCGTCCGCTCCAGCCCCGAACCCCGGTCGACCCATACCTCGTCGGGGGCGGTGACCAGGACGTCCGTGACATTGGGCGCGGCCAGCAGCGGCTCCAGGGGCCCGGTGCCGACCAGCTCGGAGCGCAGGGCCGCGACCACACCCAGCACTTCGGTGTCGCCGAGCAGCCGCCCCTCCTCGCGCAGGGCCGCCGCCACCCGCGCGGGCGTCGGCTCCGCCCCGCTCTCGGCCAGCCGCAGCCGCACCGCGTCCAGCAGGTCGGGCGAGGTGACGCTCATGCGGGGACACCCCCTTCGCCGGCCAGGGCACGGGCCCAGAACTCGGCGCAGAACCGGGCGAGGGGCCCGTGCACGCTGCCGCCCGGGGGCTCCCCGCCGTCGAGCGCGTCCAGCAGCCCCGGCTCCGACGGGAGTTGACCGGCGAGCGGCAGCCCGAGCAGCCGCGCGATCTCCTCGTCGTCGAGCTCCGGTCCGCACGGGCCCCGCACCACCGCACGCAGATCGCTCAGCACCATCCCCACCGTGGAGGCCACCCGGTGGGCGGCCGCGACGGCCCTCAGCTCCGCGGGGACGACCAGCAGACCGAGGTCCACCTGGGCCAGGGCCTCGGCAGCCGCATCGTCGACCCGCCGTGGCAGATCCACCACCACGACCCCGCCGCGCCGCCGGGCCGCGGCCAGCACCGCCCGCACGGCCGACGGCGGAATGACGACCGAATCGCCGCGGTCCCAGCTGAGCACCCGCAGGGAGTGGAGCTCGGGCAGCGATTCCTCGAGCGCGCTTCCGGCGACCCGGCCCCGCGATTCGGCGAAGGCCGGCCATCTCAGCCCCTCCGCGGCCTCGCCGCCGAGCAGCACATCGAGGCCACCGCCCAGCGGATCGCCGTCGACGAGCATGGTGCGCCGGCCCGAGCGGGCCGCGCTGACCGCCAGGGCGCAGGCGAGTGTGGAGGCGCCCGCTCCGCCGCGCCCGCCGATGACCCCGATCGTCAGGGCCTGCCGGCCCACGCCCTCCGCGACATCGGCGATCCGGTCCACCAGCCAGGTCTCGGCATTAGGCAGGAACGCCACATTGTCGACGCCGAGAGCCACCGCCCGCCGCCAGATGCCGTGGTCGTCGAGGTCGCGCCCGATGAGCAGGACGCCTTCTCTGCGGGTGCGGCCACACAGCCGGGCCGCGGCGTCGTCGCCGACCAGAATCAGCGGCGCGCCTTCCCAACTGCCCCGGCGGGTGGGCGCGCCGTGCGCCACTTCGGGCTCGGCTCCGGCCGCCGCGCACAGCCGCAGCAGATCGTCGAGAAGCTCCTCGTCCTCGGTGACGATCAGCGGTCTGCTCCGCTGGACTTCGGCCGCCGTCGGACGTTCCGGTGTGATGGATGCAGTCACGATCCCTCCCCATATCGTTACGCGCTCTCACTGCCGCGAACGGCGAGTGCGAACATCGCCGAGAATCACGATGTGGGGATCCAGGAAATCTTGGGGATCTTGGTCCAAAACCGTGGACAACTCATCAGTTGTGAATATCCCCGTCACCTAAACCAGTGACTTCCGGAGAGCAGCCTAGCGATTACGTACGGTTACCGTTCAGGCTGGTGGGGAGGAAGGGCCGCACGGGCCCCGATAAGGGGAGCACGCTCTGGCGAGAACACCGAAAAGGCATCCGGACATGCGACGACCCCCGCCGGGGGGGAGAGCGGGGGTCGTCCCCACGGCCGACTCGGGGGGGGAGGAGTCGGGCCGGGTTAGCACGGTCGCGAACGATCCGTGACTTCCATGGTGTACCCGAGAGCCTTCTCAGGCAAACCCACGCGCCTCAGCTTACGCCGAATGGTGGGCCCTATGCTCGGCGTCGTGGAAAACCACTCCTTGCCTCGGACAGCCGCCTTCTTTGACCTGGACAAGACGGTCATTGCGAAGTCAAGCACGCTCACCTTCAGCAAGTCCTTCTACCAGGGTGGGTTGATCAACCGCCGCGCCGTACTGCGCACCGCCTATGCCCAGTTCCTCTTCCTCACCGGCGGCGCCGATCACGAGCAGATGGAGCGGATGCGCGAGTACCTCTCGGCGCTCTGCCGCGGGTGGAATGTCCAGCAGGTGAAGGAGATCGTCGCGGAAACCCTGCACGACCTCATCGATCCCATCATCTATGACGAGGCCGCCTCGCTCATCGAGGAGCACCACACCGCCGGGCGGGATGTGGTCATCGTCAGCACCTCGGGGGCCGAGGTCGTCGAGCCGATCGGCGAGCTGCTGGGCGCCGACCGCGTGGTGGCCACCCGCATGGTCGTCAAGGACGGGGTGTTCACCGGCGAGGTGGAGTACTACGCCTATGGCCCGACCAAGGCGGAGGCAATCGCCGAGCTGGCGGAGTCCGAGGGATACGACTTGTCGCGTTGTTACGCCTACAGCGATTCGGCGACCGACCTTCCCATGCTGGAGTCGGTCGGCCATCCGCATGCGGTCAATCCGGACCGGGCCCTGCGGCGCGAGGCGGGAGCCCGTGGCTGGCCGGTCCTCACCTTCGACCGCCCGGTCCGGCTGAAGCAGCGCGTGCCCTCACTCTCCATGCCGCCGCGCCCGGTGCTCGCCGTGGCCGCTGCCGTCGGCGCGGCCGCCGCCACCGCCGGTCTGGTCTGGTACACCAATCGGCGCCGCGCCCTGTATGCCCGCATTTGAGGGGTAATAGCAAAGATCTGCGGCCAGGGGTTCCGCTTGGCCTCTCGCAGGAGTAGAAAGGAATCGACGGCCCGCGAGACCAGGGGTATCCGGGAGGATTTCCCCCAGACGCACCAAGGCCCACGGACCGAGCACGGATGCTGAGCACCCACGCGACGCCGACCCGTCGAATACGGGCCCGCCGCACCAGGTAACGGGCAAAGATCTCGGCCTGATGGGCAAATATTGTGCACGCATGGTAACCCGGCGGATGTGCCAGCGGCGGTACCCAAGTGGTGCCGCCGCAACTCTGTCCGGGCGTCAGGCCGCTCCGCGCTGCAGGGCCTCGCAGACCGCCGTGGACTCCCGCACCCCGAACTCAACCGCCCGTCCGCAGTGCGCGATCCACGCCGCCATTCCCTCTGGCGTCCCGGACGCATAGCCCTCCAGCGCCGCCATATACGCGGCGACACCCTGCTCCGCATGCCCCACCTCGGCAGGGCAGATCGACTTGGGGTCGAGCCCGCTGCCGACCAGGACGATCCGCTCGGCCGCGCGCGCCACCAGGCCATTGCGGGAGACGAAGGGCCGCAGGGCGAGCAGTTCGCCGTGCACCACCGCAGCCGTCACCAGCGCCGGGGCCTCGCTGCCCGCGAGCAGCAACCGCGCCAGCCCGTCGAGCCGTCCCGCCACCTCGTCCGCGTCCGGCAGCGGCAGATCCAGTCCGACCAGCGGTTCCTCCACCAGCTCACCCGCCAGCCGGGGCCGCCCCACTCTGTCGTCCGCCTCCGCTCCGCCCGCCGCGACCAGATGCAGCCGGGCCAGCACCCGCAGCGGCGACTGGCGCCAGACGCTCAACAGCTGCCCCGCCTCTGCGGTCAGCCGCAGCGCCGCACCCACCGTCCGCGGCTCCCCCTCGGCCCCGAAGTCGGTGCGCCGGCGCACCTCTTCAAGCGCCCAGTCGGCGCCGGCCAGCGCGGCGGAGCCACGCGCTCCGCGCAATGCGGCCTCGGAGGTGACCTCATTGCTGCGGCGGCGCATCACCCGGTGGCCGTAACCCCGGTCCACGGCCTTACGTACGGCGTCCACGGACTCGGTCACGCCGGGCAGCGCGGCCAGGGCGGCGAGGGGGTCTGCTGACGTACTCATGAGTACGACCCTACGCACCCGCCCGCCGGCACCCCTCGTTGGAGTGGTCTTCTTCACGTAAATCCCTCGGGGAAGGGGGTCGCTCACCTACGCTACGTGAACATGAAGATCGCTTTCGTAGGCAAGGGCGGCAGCGGCAAGACGACGCTGTCGTCGCTGTTCATCCGCCATCTCGCCGCCACTCGCGCCCCGGTCGTCGCCGTCGACGCCGATATCAACCAGCACCTGGGCGCGGCGCTGGGTCTCGACGAGGAGGAGGCCGCCGCACTGCCCGCCATGGGCGCCCATCTTCCATTGATCAAGGACTACTTGCGCGGTACGAACCCCCGGATCGCCTCCGCCGAGACCATGATCAAGACAACCCCGCCGGGTGAGGGGTCGCGGCTGCTGCGGATCGCCGAGGACAACCCCGTCTACGAGGCATGCGCCCGGACCGTACCGCTGGACGACGGGGAGGTGCGGCTGATGGCGACCGGCCCCTTCACCGAGTTCGATCTCGGCGTCGCCTGCTATCACTCCAAGGTCGGCGCGATCGAGCTGTGCCTGAACCATCTCGTGGACGGGCGCGGGGAGTTCGTCGTCGTCGATATGACGGCGGGCAGCGACTCCTTCGCCTCCGGGCTCTTCACCCGCTTCGACATGACGTTCCTGGTCGCCGAGCCCACCCGGAAGGGAATCGCCGTCTACCGCCAGTACAAGGAGTACGCCCGCGACTTCGATGTGGCGTTGCGCGTGGTCGGCAACAAGGTGCAGGGACCGGACGACCTCGCCTTTCTGCGCGCGGAGGTGGGCGAGGACCTGCTGGTCACCTTCGGCCATTCCGACTGGGTCCGGACGATGGAGAAGGGCCGCCCGCCCCGGTTCGCGGAGTTGGAGCAGCCGAACCGCGATGCGCTGCGGACGCTGCACGACGCGGTGGACGCCTCGTACGACCGGCGCGACTGGCGGCGGTACACGCGTCAGATGGTGCACTTCCACCTGAAGAACGCGCAGAGTTGGGGAAACGCGAAGACGGGTACCGATCTGGCCGCCCAGGTCGACCCCGCCTTCACGCTGGATGAGTTCGTCACGGACGAGCGGCCGGCGGCTACTCCCGCTCCCGCCTAGTCCGCCCCTCACGCTCGGGATCCCGCTTCCGCTCCCGCTCGGATGTCCGTTTCCGCTCGGATGCGTGCTCCCGCCCGGACGCGTGCTCCCGCTCCCGCTCGGCCGGGGCCGCCGAGCGGGGGAAGGTCGGCTCGGCGGCCAGATAGCGCTTCCAGCCGCCCGGCGGCCGCCTGCCGACGTCCAGCGCGCGCAGCTTCTCCAGGACGTCGGGGTTCTGCGCGTCCAGCCAATCGGCCAGCTGTTTGAAGGAGACACAGCGCACGCCCTCGCGCGGGCAGACCTCCTTGATGACGTCCTCGACGGCGCGCATATAGGTTCCGCCGTTCCAGGACTCGAAGTGGTTGCCGATGAACAGGGGTGCGCGATTGCCTTCGTACGCCCGCTCGAAGGCGGCGAGCATGCCGTCGCGCATCTGGTGGCCCCATGCGGCGCGCTTCGACCGGGTGCCCTTGCCCGTACCCGACTGGTTGGCGAGGAAGTTGTAGTCCATCGAGAGCGTCTCGAACTGGCGGCCCGGCACCGGGATCTGCTGGAGCGGGAAGTCCCAGATGCCGTGGATCGTGTGGGGCCAGATCTGAAGGCCGCCGACCGAGCTCGCGTCGTAGCGCCAGCCCATCTTCCTGGCCGCCCGGATCAGATTCTTCTGCCCCTCCAGGCAGGGGGCACGGCCGCCGACGAGCTCCTTGTCGTAGTCGAAAGGCAGCGACTCCTCGTGCCCGAGGCCCGAGTTGGTCTTCCAGTTCTTGACGAACGACTCGGCCTGCCGGGTCTCGCTGATCCACTGGCGGGTGGACCAGGTGCCGACACCGCCGTGGGGCCCGCAGAAGTGCCCGTTGAAGTGGGTGCCGATCTCATTGCCGTCCAGCCAGGCGCCCCGGAGCTGCTCCACGGTGTCCTTGATGCCCTTGACGCTGTTGAAGCCGATGGACGAGGCGCCGCGCGGATGCTTCGGCGGGTCGTAGAGATCGCGCTTGTCTGCGGGCAGCAGGTACACACCGCTGAGGAAGTACGTCATCGTCGCGTCGTACTTCGTGCCGACCGCACGGAAGTGGGAGAACAGCTTCTGCTCGTCCTGGCCCGCGCCGTCCCAGGAGAAGACGACGAACTGCGGCGGTTTCTCACCGGGTTGGAGCGGCTCGGTCCTTGGCTGATGGGGCTGAGGGCCGGTGTCGGAGGTCGATCCGTCGCCGATGACCCGGACCGCCTTCGCGGCCTGCTCGGGATGCTTCGGCGCGGCCGGGCCCTTCTGCGGACGGTCCCTGTCGTGGCGCGGACCCGCGTAGCCGCCTGAGCCGTGCGAACCTCCGGATCCTCCGGAACAGTTGACCAGCACGGAGAGCGCCGCCGTCACGGCGAGCCATGCAGTGACGTTTCTTCTGACTCTCACGCCGCCACCTCGTCCCTCTTGTCGTTCCTTGACCCGGGGAGCTTTGGCCGGATGGGAGCCAACCTCACATAGAGGCACCAAAGGACAGAGGATGACAAGGCATTTCAAATGACTATTCACCCGATAGATGGAATATCAGCGCACTTCCCCGCAAAACGCTCCCCGTTGACTTTACTCAGCATTACGATTCATTTACCAACGCTTGGGAGTCATCACCGCAGTACGCCGTGACCCACGGCCGCGCGCTTGCCCGCGACCGCGAAGCCCCGGAGGAGACGGGAATGTTGAAGCTCGTGGACCGGATCGACGGAGCTTCCTGCCGCAGGGATCTCTCCGCCTCGATCGTCGTCTTCCTGATCGCTATTCCTCTCTCCCTGGGCATCGCGCTGGCCACCGGCGCCCCGCTCCATGCCGGACTCGTGGCCGCCGCCGTCGGCGGCATCGTGGCGGGGCTGCTCGGTGGTGCCCCGTTGCAGGTCAGCGGGGCCGCCACCGGCCTCGTGGTGGTCACCGCCGACCTGGTGCAGAGATACGGCTGGCGCACCACCTGTGCGATCACCGTGCTCGCGGGCGTCGCCCAGCTGGCCCTCGGCGCGCTGCGGGTCGCCCGCGCGGCGCTCGCGATCAGCCCGGCCATCGTCCATGGCATGCTCGCGGGGATCGGCGTCGTCATCGCGGTCGGCCAGCTCCATGTGGTGCTCGGAGACAGCCCCGACAGCTCGGTGATCGACAATCTCGCCGCACTGCCCGCCGAGTTGAGCGATCCGCACCCGGCCGCCCTGCTGGTCGGGGCGATCACCGTCGGGGTGCTCACGCTCTGGCCGCGGCTGCCGGGCCGGGCGGGGCGTATGGCGCGAGCGGTTCCGGCGCCGCTCGCTGCGGTGGCGGCGGCCAGCGCGACCGGCGCGGGGATGTCCCTGCCGCGCGTCGAGCTGCCGTCCTGGGAAGCGCCCGCGCTCCCCGGGCTCCCGGACGGCCCGGTGCTCGGTTTGATCGCCGCCGTGCTGACCGTCACGCTCGTGGCGAGTACGGAGTCGCTGCTGTCCGCCGCCGCTGTCGATCGCCTGAGGACCACACCGGTCGACACACCACCGGTCGACACACCCACGGGCAGCGGCCCGGGCGCTCACGGCAGTACTCACCACGGCGCCCATCCGGGCGCTCGCCCCGGCCCTCACTCCGACCGGCCCGCCCGGCTCAATCGGGAGTTGGCCGGGCAGGGCGCCGCCAATGTGGTGTCCGGGCTGCTGGGCGGGCTGCCGATCGCGGGTGGCGCCATCCGGGGCTCGACGAATGTACGGGCCGGTGCCGTGACCCGGCTCTCCACGGTGCTGCACGGTGCATGGGTGCTGCTGTGCGCGGGGCTGCTGGCCGGGGTGCTGGAGCTGATCCCGCTGGCCGCGCTCGCCGCGCTGATCATGGTGGTGGGCGTGAAAATGGTGAACTTCGCGCATATCAGGGACGTCCAGCGCAATCGCGCGTTCCCGGTGTACGCGGCGACGCTGGGCGCCGTCGTCCTCCTCGGGGTGGGTCAGGGTGTGGCCGTCGGCATCGCGGTCGCCGTCTTCACGGCGCTGCGCCGGCTGACCCGCACCCGGATCACCGTGACCGAGGAGGGCGGCCACCACCGGGTGCGGGTGAGCGGTCAGCTGACCTTCCTCGCGGTGCCCCGGCTCACCCGGGCCCTGGCGCAGCTGCCCGCGGGGGCGAGTGTGGTGGTCGAGCTGAGGGGCTCGTTCATGGACCACGCCGCGTACGACGCCCTGCAGTCCTGGTCCGACGGGCACCGGGCGCGCGGCGGCGGGGTCACGCTCGGCGGCCGGTCGGGGCGGCCGATCGCGGAGCCGGTCAGCACGCATGCCTGCCGGCCGTGGACGCCCTGGCGCAACCACCACTGCACCCGCCCCGCCCCGGCGGCCGCACCCGGCGGCGGACACAGCGGCGGGCAGCTGCTCGGCGGCGTGAGCGCGTTCCAGCGCAACACCGCACCGCTGGTGCGCGAAGAGCTGGCACGGCTGGCGCGGGAGGGACAGCGGCCCACCCAGCTCTTTCTGACCTGCGCCGACTCCCGTCTGGTCACCAGCATGATCACCTCCAGCGGACCCGGCGATCTGTTCACCGTGCGCAATGTGGGCAATCTGGTGCCACCGCCGGGCACCGATGCCTCCTGCGATTCGGTGGGCGCGGCGATCGAGTACGCGGTGGAGGTGCTCAGGGTCAGCAGCATCACGGTGTGCGGGCACTCCGGGTGCGGGGCGATGCAGGCGCTGCTCGGCTCGTCGGTCCCGGTTCAGACGCCACCACCCGGGGCGTCCGATGGGACGTCCGGCGGGACATCGGGCGGGGCCTGCGACGGGGCGTCCGGCGCCGGCGCGCAGACGCCACTGGCGCGCTGGCTGCGCCACGGCAGACCGGGGCTGGCGCGGATGGAGCGGATCGGGCGGTTGGGGCGTGGCGAGGTCGCGCTGGCCGACCGGCCGGTGGCCGACGATGTGGAGCGGCTGGCACTGATCAATGTGATGCAGCAGCTCGACCATCTGATGGAGCACCCCTGCGTCGCGCGGCGGGTAGCGGAGGGCGGGCTGGCGCTGCACGGGATGTATTTCCATGTGGCGGAGGCGCAGGCGTATGTCCTGGACACCGCTTCGGGCACCTTCCTGGCCGTCCGGCCGGACCATGGCGGGCCGATGGCCGCCTGTGTCGGCGGTGAGGCCGGCGTGGAGTCCGGCGGCTGCGGTCCGGCACCGGAAGTCCTGGAGGTGAGGTGATCAGCGCAGGAGCGATGACAGGTCTAAACCAATTTTCGCACGACAGCCCTTGTCAGGGTGTGCCGTGGCCTGATGAGCTATGGCCCGGGACACAACGGACACCCTGGGAATGGGAGATGTCGTGAGCAACGAAAGCCTGGCCAACCTTCTTCGGGAGGAGCGTCGCTTCGCGCCGCCCGCCGACCTGGCCGCGAACGCCAACGTCACAGCGGAGGCGTATGAGCGGGCAAAGGCGGACCGCCTGGGCTTCTGGGCCGAACAGGCCCGTCGGCTGACCTGGGCAACCGAGCCGAACGAGACGCTGGACTGGTCGAACCCGCCGTTCGCGAAGTGGTTCGCCGACGGCAAGCTCAATGTGGCGTACAACTGCGTCGACCGGCACGTCGAGAACGGCCTGGGCGACCGCGTGGCCATCCACTTCGAGGGGGAGCCAGGTGACACCCGGAGCCTGACCTATGCGGAGCTGCAGCGGGAGGTCTCCCAAGCGGCCCACGCGCTGACCGAGCTGGGGGTCCAGGCGGGTGACCGGGTCGCCATCTATCTGCCGATGATCCCCGAGACCGTGGTCGCGATGCTGGCCTGTGCCCGTATCGGCGCCCCCCACTCCGTGGTCTTCGGCGGCTTCTCGGCCGACGCTCTCGCCACCCGGATCCAGGACGCCGACGCCCGCGTCGTCATCACCGCCGACGGCGGCTACCGCCGGGGCAAGCCGTCCGCGCTCAAGCCCGCCGTCGACGAGGCGCTGACCCGCCCGGGCACCGAGAACGTGCGCAGTGTGCTGGTCATCCGCCGCACCGGCCAGGAGACGGCCTGGAGCGAGGGCCGCGATGTGTGGTGGCACGAGATCGTCTCCCGCCAGCCGGAGCAGCACACCCCGGAGGCGTTCGACGCCGAGCACCCGCTGTTCATCCTCTACACCTCGGGCACGACCGGTAAGCCGAAGGGCATCCTGCACACCACCGGCGGCTATCTCACCCAGGTCTCCTACACCCACCACGCCGTCTTCGACCTCAAGCCGGAGTCCGACGTCTTCTGGTGCACGGCGGACGTCGGCTGGGTCACCGGTCACTCGTACATCGTCTACGGCCCGCTCTCCAACGGTGCGACCGAGGTGCTCTACGAGGGCACGCCGGACACCCCGCACCAGGGCCGCTGGTGGGAGATCGTCCAGAAGTACGGGGTCACGATCCTGTACACCGCCCCGACCGCGATCCGCGCCTGCATGAAGTGGGGCGACGACATCCCGGCCAAGTTCGATCTGTCCTCGCTGCGCCTCCTCGGCTCGGTCGGCGAGCCGATCAACCCCGAGGCATGGGTCTGGTACCGCAAGAACATCGGCGCGGACACGACGCCCGTCGTCGACACCTGGTGGCAGACCGAGACCGGCGGCATCATGATCAGCCCGCTGCCGGGCGCCACCGCGACCAAGCCCGGCTCGGCCCAGGTGGCGCTTCCCGGGATCGCCGCCACCGTCGTCGACGACGAGGCGAACGAGGTGCCGAACGGCTCCGGCGGCTATCTGGTGCTCACCGAGCCGTGGCCGTCGATGCTCCGTACGATCTGGGGCGACGACCAGCGCTATCTGGACACCTACTGGTCCCGCTTCGACAAGCGCTACTTCGCGGGCGACGGAGCCAAGAAGGACGACGACGGCGACATCTGGCTGCTCGGCCGGGTGGATGACGTCATGCTGGTCTCCGGCCACAACATCTCGACGACCGAGGTCGAGTCGGCGCTCGTCTCGCACCCCAAGGTCGCCGAGGCCGCCGTCGTCGGGGCCACCGATCCGCAAACCACCCAGGCCATCTGCGCCTTCGTCATCCTGCGCGGCGGCGCCGCCGAGGACGATGGGCTGGTCGAGGAGTTGCGGGCCCATGTGGCCAAGCAGCTGGGCCCGATCGCCAAGCCCCAGCGGATCATGCCGGTGGCGGAGCTGCCCAAGACCCGCTCCGGCAAGATCATGCGCCGGCTGCTGCGCGATGTCGCCGAGAACCGCGCGCTCGGCGATGTCACCACGCTCACCGATTCCTCCGTCATGGAGCTGATCCAGAGCAAGCTGCCGTCCGCCCCCAGCGAGGACTGACACCGGGCTCACACTGCGGTCGGCCACCGAGGACCGGCCTGGTCATAGCGGTGTAGCGGATGATGGGCGCCCCCGCCTGGCAAGGGGGCGCCCCTCAACGATTGCGGTTAGGGTGGTTACCGGTCGTGTAAAGAGCGCGACAAGAGTGTCAGAGGCGCGCCGGGAAGACTGGTCGGCACACACGACATGTGTGTCCGCACCACCGACCCCCAGGAGGCCCCGCCAGTGGCCGCGCCCACCAGCCGTAAGTTCCTCGGGCGCATGCCGCTGCCCGAGCGGACGTTCGTCACCGACGCGCTGCGCACCGAGACCGTCGGCGGCATGATCCTGCTCGTCGCCGCGATCGCCGCGCTGATCCTCGCGAACACCCCGCTCAGCGACTTCTACGGCGACGTACGGGACTTCTCCTTCGGCCCGCAGGCGCTGCATCTCCATCTGTCGGTCGCCTCCTGGGCCACCGACGGGCTGCTCACCGTCTTCTTCTTCGTGGCCGGTATCGAGCTCAAGCGCGAGCTCGTGGCGGGCGAGCTGCGCGACCCGAAGGCCGCCGCGCTGCCCGTGGTCGCCGCCGTCTGCGGTATGGCCGCACCCGCGCTCGTCTACGTCACCGTCAGCGCGGCCGGCGGCGGCAGCCTCCGGGGCTGGGCGGTGCCGACCGCGACCGACATCGCCTTCGCGCTCGCCGTCCTCGCCGTCATCGGCACCGCGCTGCCCGCCGCCCTGCGCGCGTTTCTGCTCACCCTCGCGGTGGTCGACGATCTCGGCGCGATCCTGATCATCGCGATCTTCTTCACCCAGGACATCGACCTCGTCGCCCTGGGCCTGTCCTTCGCCGGTCTCGCCCTCTTCTGGCTGCTGCACCACAAAGGCGTGCGCGGCGCCTATGTCTATGTCCCGCTCGGGATCGTGATCTGGGCGCTGATGCACGCGAGCGGAGTGCACGCCACCGTCGCGGGCGTCGCGATGGGCCTGATCCTGCGCTGCACCGTGCGCGAAGGCGAGGACCACTCCCCCGCCGAGCGCATCGAACACCGGGTGCGCCCCCTGTCGGCGGGGCTCGCCGTGCCGCTCTTCGCCCTGTTCGCGGCCGGGGTGCCGATCTCCGGCGACGCCGTCGCGGACGTCTTCACCCGCCCCGAGACCCTCGGCGTCGTCCTCGGCCTCGTCGTCGGCAAGGCCATCGGCGTCTTCGGGGGCTCCTGGCTCGCCGCCCGCTTCACCAGGGCCAAGCTCAATGAGGATCTGGCCTGGGCGGATGTGCTCGCCGTCGCCACCCTCGCCGGAATCGGCTTCACCGTCTCCCTCCTCATCGGCGAACTGGCCTTCCCCGACGACCCCGCGCTCGCCGAGAAGGTGAAGGCGGCGGTCCTCATCGGCTCGGTGTGCGCCGCGCTGATCGCGGGCGTCCTGCTGAAGCTGCGTAACAACGAGTACCAGCGGCTGTGTCAGGAGGAGGAGCGGGACGAGGACATGGACGGCATCCCCGACATCTATGAGCTCGACAGCCCGGAGTACCACCTGCGGATGGCCGCCATTCATGAGGCGAAGGCCGCCGAGCACCGGCGGCTTGCCGAAGTGGCTGCCGCGGACGACTCCGGCGACGATGGTCCGGCATGATCTGAGAGGCTTGACGACCGTGGAAATGCGCAGAAGACCTACCAAGCGCAGAAGACACATCAAGCGCGGTTGACGTGGCAAGCGCAGAACGCGGCAATAGACGCGGTAAGAGCGGAAGACACACAAGAGCAGAGGGAGATGGGCGATGAGCGCAGCCGACGACGGCGGCAACCGCAGCCTCGGCCAGCTGGTGGCAACGGCGACCACCGAGCTGTCCGTGCTGATGCACGACGAGATCGCGCTGGCCAAGGCCGAGCTCCGGGTGGGGGCCAAGCGTGCCGCGGCCGGCAGCGGCGCGGGCATGGTGGCCGGTGTGCTGGTGCTGTTCTCGCTTCCGGTGCTGAGTTTCGCCCTCGCCTACGGTATGCGCGCCTGGACCGGCCTCGGCCTCGCCTGGTGCTTTCTGATCGTGGGCGGCATCTACTGGCTGCTCGCCGGAATCGCGGGCCTGTTCGCGCTGCTGAAGTTCAAGAAGGTCAAGCCCCCCAAGCGGTCCATCGCCTCGTCCAAGGAGACGGCGGCCGTACTGGGGAACGTCAAGCCGCATCCGCGCGCGGCGGCCAATGGCGGACGCCCGGCACGGGATGTGACACGCTCATCGACATGACCGTCCCTGACAGCTCCGCGTCGGTCGTACGGCTCGACGGCCCCTGGACCCACCGGGATGTCGCGGCCAACGGCGCGCGCTTCCACATCGCCGAGCTGGGTGACGGCCCGCTGGTGCTGCTGCTGCACGGCTTTCCGCAGTTCTGGTGGGCCTGGCGGCACCAGCTGACCGCGCTCGCCGACGCCGGCTACCGGGCGGTCGCGATGGATCTGCGCGGGGTGGGCGGCAGCGACCGTACGCCCCGGGGCTACGACCCGGCCAACCTGGCCCTCGACATCACCGGTGTGGTCCGCTCGCTCGGCGAGCCGGACGCCGCGCTCGTCGGCCATGACCTGGGCGGATATCTGGCGTGGACGGCCGCCGTGATGCGGCCGAAGCTGGTCCGGCGGCTTGCGGTGGCCTCGATGCCGCATCCGCGGCGCTGGCGCTCGGCGATGCTCGCGGACGTCAAGCAGAGCGCCGCCAGCTCGCACATCTGGAGCTTCCAGCGGCCCTGGCTGCCCGAGCGCGCCCTGGTCGCGGACGACGCGGCGGCCGTGGGCCGGCTGATCCGGGACTGGTCCGGGCCGCGGCTGCCCGAGGACGAGGCGGTGGAGGCGTACCGGCGGGCGATGATGATCCCGTCGACCGCGCACTGCTCGATCGAGCCCTACCGCTGGATGGTGCGGTCGCTGGCACGCCCGGACGGTTTCCAGTTCAACCGGCGGATGAAGCGGCCGGTGCGGGTGCCGACACTGCATCTGCACGGGTCACTCGACCCGGTGATGCGCACGCGCAGCGCGGCGGGCTCCGGGGAGTACGTGGAGGCGCCGTACCGCTGGCGGCTCTTCGACGGGCTCGGCCATTTCCCGCACGAGGAGGATCCGACGGCCTTCTCCACCGAGCTGATCAACTGGCTGAAGGACCCCGAACCCGACCGCTGAGCGTGACCGGCGGTACGCATAGCGGCCATCTCGCCCACCGCGTGCGAACACGTGTCGTACGAACAGCCAATTGCCTGGAGCATAGGCCAATTGGCGCAGCCAGTGGCGATTAC
The DNA here is from genome assembly GCF_040606675.1 of Streptomyces sp. NPDC005393. Lineage (NCBI taxonomy): Bacteria > Bacillati > Actinomycetota > Actinomycetes > Kitasatosporales > Streptomycetaceae > Streptomyces > Streptomyces sp. NPDC005393. Next base: position 74,342 of record NZ_JBEXFG010000023.1, read on the forward strand.
GGACCTTGGGCCACGGGCAGAGACCGGGGTATGGGCTGGACGCACGACTACCGTGACGCACCAAGCGGCCGCGGCTCCGAAGCCGCCGCCGCTGCCAATGCCGCGCTGAGCGTTTCCGGGCGGGGCGGCTCCGGGCCTATCCAAGGCCATGACCCCGATATGGGGATTCCTCGCATCATCCGCCGCCGTGCCCGCTGGGTGTCGGCGCGGCTGCGCCATCCCCGCAGCCGCTAGCACCGCACCACTGGCATCGCCCGGCACGACGGGTATCGCCCGGCATCGCCCGGCACCACCGGCATCGCCCGGCGTCTCCGGTACCACCGCCGCTCGCTAGAGGGCACACCCCTGGCTGTCCACCGGCTGGTCGGCGGTACGCCCCTGCTCGGCGTCCGTGCGCACCTCGTCCGCCGTCAGCGCGTACCCGGTGTTGGCGTCGTCGAGCGACTTGGCGAAGACGACGCCGTACACCCGGCCCTGCGGGGTGAGCAGCGGGCCGCCGGAGTTGCCCTGCCGCACCGTCGCGTACAGCGAGTACACATCGCGGTGCACGGTGGTGCGGCGGTAGATGTCCGGGCCGTTGGCCTGGATACGGCCGCGGACGCGGGCGGCGCGCACATCGAACGCGCCGTTCTCCGGGAATCCGGCGACGATCGCGTCATCGCCGGTGCGCGCGTCGTCCTGGGCGAACTGGAGCGCCGGCGCGCCCAGCGAGGGCACGTCGAGGACCGCGATATCGCGCTTCCAGTCGTAGAGCACGACCTTCGCGTCGTAGAGCCGGCCCTCGCCGCCTATCTGGACGGTCGGCTCGTCGACCCCGCCGACCACGTGGGCGTTGGTCATCACCCGGTTCGGCGCGAAGACGAAGCCGCTGCCTTCGAGGACCTTGCCGCAGCCGGGGGCGGTGCCGACCACCTTCACGATGCTCTGCTGGGCGCGGGTGGCCACCGGGGACTGCCCGAGCGCCGGGTCCGGCTGCGGCACCGAGGTGATCGGCTCGTTCGCGAAGGGCGAGAAGACCTGCGGGAAGCCGCCCTGCGCGAGCACCGAGGAGAAGTCGGTGAACCAGGTGTCCGCCTGCTCCGGGACGACGCGGGAGACCCCGAGCAGCACCTTGGAGCTGCGGACCTCCTTGCCCAGGGTGGGCAGGGAGGTGCCGGCCACGGCCGAGCCGATCAGCCAGGCGACCATCAGCATCGCCATGACGTTGACCAGCGCACCGCCGGTCGCGTCCAGGGCGCGCGCGGGTGACCAGGTGATGTACCGGCGCAGCTTGTTGCCCAGATGGGTGGTGGCAGCTTGGCCAACCGAGGCACACACGATCACCAGCACCACCGCCACAACGGCGCCGAAGGTGCCCGGCGACGCCTTGACGGAGGTGCCGTCCCAGATGACCGGCAGCAGATAGACCGCGATCAGTCCGCCGCCGATGAATCCGGTCACCGACAGCACGCCGACGACGAAACCCTGGCGGTAGCCGATGACCGCGAACCATACGGCGGCGAGCAGCAACAGGATGTCCAGCACATTCACCGGGACACCGTCTCACGCGCGCCAGTCGAGTGGGACGTGCCTGGCACGGTCCCACGGTCGCTCCCATCCCGCGTAGTGCAGGATGCGATCGATCACTCCGGCCGTGAAACCCCAGACCAGAGCCCCTCCAACCAGGAATCCGGGCCCCCGGTGACCACTCGGGTGGACCGTCGTCGCCCGGTTCGCCGGTTCCGTGAGATCCGCCACGGGAACCGTGAAGACCCGGGCCGTCTCGGCCGGGTCCACCGGCTGGACCGGGCTGGGCCGGTGCCACCAGCCCAGCACCGGTGTCACGACGAAGCCGCTGACCGGGATGTAGAGCCGCGGCAGCACCCCGAAGATCTGGACGCCCGAGGGGTCGAGCCCCGTCTCCTCCTCGGCCTCGCGCAGCGCCGCGCGCAGCGGCCCCGCCCCGTCCGGATGGCCGTCCTCCGGGTCGAGCGCACCGCCGGGGAAGGAGGGCTGGCCCGCGTGCGAGCGCAGGGAGCCGGAGCGCTCCATGAGCAGCAGCTCGGGGCCACCGGGCCCCTCCCCGAAGAGCACCAGCACGGCTGAGGGGCGGCCGCCGCCCTGCGGCGGCGGCAGAAACCGGCTCAGCTGGAGCGGCTCGATCGTCTCGGCCACGCGGGCGACGGGAAGCAGCCACTCGGGCAGCCCCTGCAGACTGACCCCCACGCCCCCGTCGTAGGTGCTCGTCACTCGGCGGCTCCCGGGGCTCCGGCGGCTCCTGCCGCCCCCAGGGGCGGGGCCGGGCGGCCCGGGTAGTCGGCCGGCGGGCGCAGCCGCTGGCCCGGCTGGCCTCCCATTTCGTACTTCAGCAGCTTCTTCGCCTTGTCCGGATCGGTCTCGCCCTCCCCGTACGACGGGCACAGCGGGGCGATCGGGCAGGCGCCGCACGCGGGCTTGCGGGCGTGGCAGACGCGGCGGCCGTGAAAGATGATGCGGTGCGAGAGCATCGTCCACTCGCTCTTCGGGAAGAGCGCGGCGATCTCCGTCTCGACCTTCTCCGGATCCTCCTGCTCGGTCCACTTCCAGCGCCGCACCAGCCGACCGAAGTGGGTGTCCACGGTCAGACCCGGCACTCCGAAGGCATTGCCGAGGACCACATTGGCGGTCTTACGGCCGACGCCGGGCAGCGTCACCAGGTCCTTCAGACGCCCCGGCACCTCGTCGCCGAACCGGTCGCGGAGGGCGGCGGACAGGCCGAGCAGCGATTTGGCCTTGGCGCGGAAGAAGCCGGTCGGCCGGATCAGCTGCTCCAGGACCTCGGGGTCGGCCGCCGCCATGTCCTCGGGGGTCGGGTAGGCGGCGAAGAGCGCGGGGGTGGTCTGGTTGACCCGCAGATCGGTGGTCTGGGCGGACAGGACGGTGGCCACCAGCAGCTGGAAGGGGTTCTCGAAATCCAGCTCGGGATGGGCGTACGGATACACCTCGGCGAGATCGCGGTTGATGCGCCGGGCGCGGCGGACGAGCGCGAGCCGGGACTCGGGCCGGGCGGCCCCGGAAGCCTTGACAGATTTGTGCGGCTTCGCGGCTTTCGCCGTCTCGTCGGATCCCTGTTCGCCCACAGCGGAATTTCGAGGTGCGGTCACCCGTCCGGCCCCCTTGTCCTGTGCTCTCACCGGCGTATTGGACACCCGGCCAGCCTAAGCCCAGCCACTGACATCCGCCCCGGCCACCGCGAAGAGGCCGCTAATCGGACCCTGCCGCACGGTCCGAGAAGCCAGTGCGTCAAACTTGTGATTGATCGCACTGTTTTACCGTCCGGCATCATGGGGACGACGGTCCCCTGTGCATGTCGACAAGGAGAGACTCGTGGACGACGTTCTGCGGCGCGCCCCGCTCTTCGCGGCGCTCGATGACGAGCAGGCCGCTGAGCTGCGCGCCTCCATGGGAGAGGTCACCCTCGCGCGGGGTGATGCGCTCTTCCACGAAGGGGACCCCGGCGACCGGCTGTACGTGGTCACCGAGGGCAAGGTGAAGCTCCACCGCACCTCTCCCGACGGCCGCGAGAACATGCTGGCCGTGCTCGGCCCCGGCGAGCTGATCGGGGAGCTGTCACTGTTCGACCCCGGCCCGCGCACCGCGACCGCCACCGCCCTCACCGAGGTCAAGCTGCTCGGCCTCGGCCACGGCGACCTCCAGCCGTGGCTCAACGCACGCCCCGAGGTCGCCTCCGCGCTGCTGCGCGCCGTGGCCCGGCGTCTGCGCAAGACCAACGACCAGATGTCGGACCTCGTCTTCTCCGACGTTCCCGGCCGGGTCGCCAGGGCCCTGCTGGACCTGTCGCGCCGCTTCGGCGTGCAGTCGGAAGAGGGCATCCATGTCGTCCACGACCTGACCCAGGAGGAGCTGGCCCAGCTGGTCGGCGCCTCCCGCGAGACCGTCAACAAGGCCCTCGCCGACTTCGCGGGCCGCGGCTGGCTGCGCCTGGAGGCGCGCGCCGTGATCCTGCTGGACGTCGAGCGGCTCGCCAAGCGCTCTCGCTGACGCAGGGGGCGTTTACCCCGCGGAACGCGCAGAAGGGCCCTCGCCGGAAGCTCCGGCAAGGGCCCTTCGCCGTGCGGCGGCCACTCGGCTCGGCAGGCCCACCCCACCGGCCTCAGATCAGATCGTGCTCATCCAGATAGTCCAGCTGGGCGCGGACCGACAACTCCGCGGCCGGCCACAGGGACCGGTCCACGTCCGCGTAGACCTGGGCCACGACCTCCGAGGGTGTGCGGTGGCCGTCCTCGACCGCCGTCTCCACCTGCGCGAGGCGGTTGGCGCGATGCGCCAGGTAGTACTCCACCGCGCCCCGGGCGTCGTTCAGGACGGGCCCATGGCCCGGGAGCACCGTCGAGACGCCGTCGTCCACCGTCATCGACCGCAGCCGGCGCAGCGAGTCCAGATAGTCGCCGAGGCGTCCGTCCGGGTGCGCGACGACCGTAGTACCGCGGCCGAGCACCGTGTCGCCGGTGAGGATCGCGGCGTCGGCCGGAAGGTGGAAAGACAGCGAGTCGGCCGTATGGCCCGGCGTGGGGACCACCCGCAGCTCCAGGCCGCCGGTGGTTATCACGTCTCCCAGCTCCAGCCCCTCGTCCCCCAGCCGCAGCGCCGGGTCCAGAGCCTGTACGCGCGTACGCGTCAGCTCGGCGAAGCGCGCCGCGCCCTCCGCGTGGTCCGGGTGGCCATGGGTGAGCAGCGTCAGCGCGACGCGCTTGCCCGCCCTCTCGGCCGTGGCGATGACGTCCTTGAGGTGGGCGTCGTCGAGCGGCCCGGGGTCGATGACGACGGCGAGATCGGAGTCCGGCTCGGCGACGATCCAGGTGTTGGTGCCGTCCAGCGTCATGGGCGAGGGGTTCGGCGCCAGGACGCATACGGCCCGGTCGGTGGCCGGGCCACCGACGGCGCCCGCGCGCGGCCGGCCGGGCAGAGCGGCTGCGTACGTCATGCGGAGGTTCCCCCCGTAGCGCCCGGGATGTGCTTGGTGAACTCGTCATGGCCCGGCCAGCTCAGCACGAGCTCCCCGTTCTCCAGCCGCGCCTGTGCCAGGACCGGCGTCAGATCCCGGTCCGCGGCAGCGGCCAGCGCGTCGGCGACCGTGCCGTGCGGCCGCAGCTCGCGCAGGGTCGCGATGGTGGGCGGCATCATCAGCAGCTCGCCCCGGTCGTAGCCGTCGGCCGCCGCGCCCGGCCGGATCCAGACGGTCCGGTCCGCCTCCGTGGAGGCATTGCGGGTGCGCTGCCCCCGCGGCAGCGCAGCCACGAAGAACCAGGTGTCGTAGCGGCGCGGTTCGAACTCCGGGGTGATCCAGCGGGCCCAGCAGCCGAGCAGATCCGAGCGGAGGACGAGCCCGCGGCGGTCGAGGAACTCGGCGAAGGACAGGTCCCGGGCGACGAGCGCCGCGCGGTCCGCCTCCCAGTCGTCGCCCGTCGTGTCCGCGACAACCGTATGCGGCGTGGGGCCCGCGAGCAGCACCCCCGCCTCCTCGAAGGTCTCGCGGACCGCCGCGCACACGATGGCCTGCGCCTGTGTCGCGTCGCCCGGGTCGAGGCCCAGCCGCTGCGCCCACTGGGCGCGCGAGGGCCCGGCCCAGGCGACCATCCGTTCGTCGCGCGGATCCACGGAACCGCCCGGATAGGCGTACGCGCCTCCGGCGAAGGCCATGGAGGCGCGTCTGCGCAGCATGTAGACGGCGGGCCCGTCCGCCCCGTCCCGTACGGCCTCCGCGGCCGTCTCAGCCCCTCCCAAGGCCCCGGCGGCGCTTGCCGCCTCGTCGGGCCTCTCCGGCGCGTACTCCCCGTCCCCGCCCCGCTCGTCCGGTCCGTCCCGCAGCAGCAGCACGGTGGCGGCCCGGCGTGGCGTCACCGGCTTGAGCTTGCCGGCCGACAGCAGCCGGATCCGCTCCGGCCACTCGGGCGGGTACCACTGGCCATTCGTAGTGGACATGGCCGGATGCTATGCGTTTGCGGGCTGATGTTCGAGGGGCATCCGTCGGCGTGGAGCCGCCCCCGGCGCGGGCGCCGGTGCGTGCGCCGTCCAGTGCACCGGTTCAGTCATCGGCTCACTCACCGGTCCGCCCGGTCCGCGCGCCCGTCCGTGTACGGGTCCGATCACCGGTCCGCACACGGTTCCGTTCACTGGTTCGCGATCTCGACCTGGATCTCCACCTCGACCGGCGCGTCCAGCGGCAGCACCGCCACGCCCACCGCGCTGCGCGCGTGCACGCCCGCGTCGCCCAGTACCTCGCCCACCAGCTCGCTCGCGCCATTGACCACACCCGGCTGGCCGGTGAAGTCCGGCGCCGAGGCGACGAAGCCCACGACCTTCACGACCCGCGCGATCTTGTCGAGATCGCCGACGACCGACTTCACGGCGGCCAGGGCGTTCAGCGCGCAGATCCGCGCCAGCTCCTTGGCCTCCTCCGGGGTCACCTCCGCGCCGACCTTGCCGATCACGCCCAGCGTGCCCTCGACCAGCGGCAGCTGACCCGAGGTGTAGACGTACGAACCCGTGCGGACCGCGGGCACATAGGAGGCGAGGGGCGCCGCGACCTCGGGGAGCTTCAGACCGAGGCCGGCGAGCTTCTCCTCGACCCCGCTCACTGCTTTTCCCGCTTCAGGTAGGCCACCAGCTGCTCCGGGTTGTTCGGCCCGGGGACGACCTGGACGAGCTCCCAGCCGTCCTCGCCCCAGGTGTCCAGAATCTGCTTCGTGGCGTGCACGAGCAGCGGTACGGTCGCATATTCCCACTTGGTCATGGGGCCGACTGTAATGCCTCTCCGTCGGGCCCTGGTGCGTAGCCGGCGGGGCTACTGGTTAGGCTCCCCAGTGTGAGCAGGCTTCATGTCGTCAGTGGCAAGGGCGGAACCGGCAAGACCACGGTCGCCGCCGCACTCGCGCTGGCCCTCGCGGCCGATGGCAGGCGAACCCTGCTGATCGAGGTCGAAGGACGCCAGGGCATCGCGCAGCTCTTCGAAACGGAGGCGCTGCCCTACGAAGAGCGGAAGATCGCCACCGCGCCGGGCGGCGGGGAGGTGCACGCTCTGGCGATCGATCCGGAGTTCGCGCTCCTCGACTACCTCCATATGTTCTACAAGCTGGGCTCGGCCGGACGCGCCCTGAAGAAGCTCGGCGCGATCGACTTCGCGACCACCATCGCCCCGGGGCTGCGGGATGTACTGCTGACCGGCAAGGCGTGCGAGGCGGTGCGCCGTAAGGGCAAGGACGGCCGCTTCGTCTACGACTCCGTGATCATGGACGCCCCGCCGACGGGCCGGATCACCCGCTTTCTGAACGTCAACCATGAGGTGGCGGGGCTGGCCCGGACCGGCCCGATACACAATCAGGCCCAGGCCGTGATGCGCGTCCTGAAGTCCCCCCAGACGGCGGTCCATATGGTGACGCTCCTGGAGGAGATGCCGGTCCAGGAGACCGCGGACGGCATCGCGGACCTGAGCGCGGACGGCCTTCCGACGGGCGCGGTCATCATCAACATGGTGCGGCCTGCGATCCTCGACCACGAGGCCGTCGAGACCGCCGCGAACGGACAGCGCGCGGCCGTCGCCAAGGCGCTCTCGCAGGCGGGGCTGGGCGGCGCGCGCCGCGGTGGCCTCGCCGAGCGGCTGGTCGACCCGCTGCTGGCACAGGCGCGCGAGCACGCGGAGCGCGTCGCGCTGGAGCGGGCACAGCGAGCCGAGCTGGACGGGCTGGGGCTGCCGCTGCACGAGCTGGAACTGCTCACCGACGGCATCGACCTGGCCGGGCTCTATCGGCTGGCGGCGGATCTGCGCAAGCAGTGGCCGTCGTGAGCGGCGCCGGCGCGGACCGTAGTACGGACGCCACGGGCACGATGCCGGGCACAACGGACGCCGACGCGCTGGACGCTGACACGACGCGCGTCGGCGCGCCGGGCCGTGGCGCTACGGCCACCGGCGCTACGGGCACCGGCGCCACGGGCACCGGCGCTACGGGCACTACTGGCAGCACGAGCGGTACGAGCGGTACGAGCAGCGGTTCGAGCCGTACGCAGGAGGCGGCATGAGCATGGACGTGGCACCCCGGCTGGACACCGACGCGCTGCTGGACGCCCCGCAGACCCGCATCGTGGTGTGCTGCGGCTCCGGCGGCGTCGGCAAGACCACCACGGCCGCCGCCTTGGGCGTACGGGCCGCCGAACGCGGCCGTAAGGTCGTCGTCCTCACCATCGACCCGGCCCGCCGGCTCGCCCAGTCGATGGGCATCGACGCGCTCGACAACGTACCGCGGCGGGTGGAGGGCGTCGGCGGCGAGAACGGCGGCGAACTGCACGCCATGATGCTGGACATGAAGCGGACCTTCGACGAGTTCGTCGAGGCACACGCCGACCCCGAGCGCGCCCGCGCGATCCTGGCGAACCCCTTCTACCAATCACTTTCGGCCGGTTTCGCGGGCACGCAGGAGTACATGGCCATGGAGAAGCTCGGCCAGCTGCGGGCCCGCGAGGAATGGGACCTGATCATCGTCGACACCCCGCCGAGCCGGTCGGCGCTGGACTTCCTGGACGCGCCGAAACGTCTCGGCTCGTTTCTGGACGGGAAGTTCATCCGGGTGCTGATGGCCCCGGCGAAGGTCGGCGGCAGGGCCGGGATGAAGTTCCTGAACGTGGGCGTGTCGATGATGACGGGCACGGTCAGCAAGGTGCTCGGCGGACAGCTGATGCGCGATGTGCAGACGTTTGCCGCTGCGATGGACACGATGTTCGGCGGCTTCCGTACCCGCGCGGAGGCCACCTACCGGCTGCTCCAGGCTCCTGGTACGGCGTTCCTGGTCGTGGCAGCCCCGGAGCGGGACGCCCTGCGGGAGGCCGCGTACTTCGTCGAGCGGCTGGCCGCGGACCGGATGCCGCTGGCCGGGCTGGTGCTGAACCGGGTGCACGGCAGCGGGGCCGAACAGCTGTCCGCGGAACGGGCGCTGGCGGCCGCGGAGACCCTGTCCCTGTTGGACGACCCGGCGGACCTCGCCCAGGGGAGTGATCCGGCCAAGAACGGCGACGGCGCAGAAAATCTTGCCGTCGGCGGCATTGTCGATCCCCACTCAGGGAATGCTCAAGCGCGGAACCCCTCGGCAGCGGACCCCGACGTCTCCCCCACGTCGGCGGACACGTCGGCGGAGCGGCTCGCCGCGGGACTGCTTCGGCTGCACGCGGAGCGTATGCAGGTGCTCGGACGCGAGCGGCGCACGCACGACCGCTTCACGGCGCTGCACCCCGAGGTTCCGGTGGCCCAAGTGGCCGCACTCCCTGGAGACGTACACGACCTGACAGGGCTGCGGGCGATCGGCGAGCGCCTCGCGGACCCGGCGGAGCGGACCAAGCGCGCAGCGGGCTGAGCCTGCGGCCCATGGCGGGCTCGGCCCATAGCGGCCTGGTCCATGGCGACTTGGCCCATGGCGACTTGGCCGTGACGGGCCTGCCGCGTCGCAGGCTGAAGGCCGGGGTCACAGGCTGAAGGCTGGGCTGAGGGCATGGCAGGCTGACCCGGTGTGCCCATGGCGGCGGGCGCCCATGGCGGCGGGCGCCCATGGCGGCGGGCGCCCACGGCATCGCGCGCCCATGGCGGCGGGCGCCCACGGCATCGCGCGCCCATGGCGGCGGGCGCCCCGGCGAGTTCCCCACGGCGGGCCAACCCCCGGCCCGCCGACACCCGTCGACGCCGCGCCGCCCGTCCCACGGCTGACCGCGTCGATGACCGCGGCCGTGCCCGTACTGGACGGGGCATGCGCGTACCCGTGCCCGCCCTGACAAGGCGCGCCCGTAATGCGCACCCCCACTCGTGCACGTTGTGCCCGTGACGAGAGGTGGGTGAGATGACACGGAGGCGAGACGCAGTCGCCAGCCGATCACCGGCCGAAGTCGATCTCTGACCGACCCCAACCGACCATTCACCGACCGCCGACCGACACCCCCCGTTCGGCCTATCCGACGGCGGCGAAGCGCTCGTACTCCTCGTCGTCGAAGGGCAGGATGCCCGCGCTGCGCTCGTACTCGGTGCGCGCGGTCTCCAGGAGCCTGCGCCAGGAGGTCACCGTCGGCCGGCGGCGCAGCAGTGCCCGCCGCTCGCGCTCGGTCATCCCTCCCCACACGCCGAACTCGACGCGGTTGTCCAAGGCGTCCGCAAGGCACTCGGTGCGCACCGGGCATCCGGTGCAGACCGCTTTGGCCCTGTTCTGTGCCGCGCCCTGGACGAACAGTTCATCTGGATCAGTAGTGCGGCAGGCGGCCTGCGCACTCCAGTCGGTTACCCAGCCCATGCTGGCGCCGTCCTCTCCCGAATCGGAGCTCCCCCACGGCGACAAACGGCATATTCACCGTCGCCAGTTGAGGACGTTACGGAAGGCAGGCAGGGCGCAACACCCCCTGCGGGCCCAATCTTGGATGGCCCGAACGGACTATGGGTACGCGGCAGATCACCCAACGGAGTGAGCTGGCGACATTTGCGATTACTAGTGCAAACCCGGGCAGTTCACCCGCCGAACAACGGGCAGCTCATGACAGGGGACCGCAATCCGGACAGGTCTCATCACTCACTTGAGTGAGAGTGGGGGGTGTGGCACAGCCACACACCTGTGACTGGCGTGAAACAGCTTAGGCGAACACGTGGTCCCCTGTCCGGCGATTCGACACGTAGGCTGCCCCCTATGGGTAACACGCGCTCGGGCGGGGGGCTGTCCACCGCTCAACAGGCCGCCAAGTTCCTCGGCGCCAGCGCGCTGGCCGGTGCTGTCATGGCCGGACTCGCGCTTCCCGCCGTCGGCGCGCTCGGCCTCGCGGCCAAGGGAACGGTCGAGGAATTTGACGACATTCCGGCCAATCTCAAGACACCGCCGCTCAGCCAGCGGACCACCATCCAGGACGCCAAGGGCGGCGAGATCGCGAAGGTCTACTCCCGCGACCGCACCATTGTGAAGCTGAAGGACATCTCCCCGTACATGGGCAAGGCGATCGTCGCGATCGAGGACGCGCGCTTCTACGAGCACGGGGCGATCGACCTCAAGGGCGTGCTGCGCGCCCTCAACAAGAACGCCCAGAACGGCGGCGTCTCACAGGGTGCCTCCACACTCACCCAGCAGTATGTGAAGAACGTCTTCGTCGAGGAGGCGGGCGACGACGAGCAGAAGGTCGCCGAGGCCACCCAGCAGTCCATCGGCCGCAAGATCAAGGAACTGAAGTACGCGATCAAGGTCGAGAAGGAACTGGGCAAGAAGCGGATCCTGGAGAACTATCTGAACATCACGTTCTTCGGGCAGCAGGCGTACGGCATCGAGGCCGCCTCCCAGCGTTATTTCAGCGAACCCGCCAAGGATCTGAAGCTGGAGCAGGCCGCGCTGCTGGCCGGCCTCGTCCAGTCGCCGAGCCGCTACGACCCGGTCGCGAACCCGGAGACGGCCAAGGCCCGCCGCGACACCGTGCTGCAGCGCATGGCCGAGGTGAAGGACATCACCCCGGCGCAGGCCGCCGCCGCCAAGAAGAAGCCGCTCGGCCTCAAGGTCAGCATGCCCAGAAGCGGCTGTATCACAGCCCTCCAGGGCGCCGGCTTCTTCTGTGACTACGTCCGCGAGGTCTTTCTCAACGATCCGGTCTTCGGCAGGACGCCCGAGGCCCGCGCCAAGCGCTGGACCCAGGGCGGTCTGACGATCCGTACGACCCTCGACCCTCAGGCCCAGAAGTCGGTCCAGAAGTCGATCAAGGCGCATGTCTACCAGTCCGACTCGGTCGCCACCGCCGTCTCGCTCGTCGAGCCGGGCACCGGCAAGGTGCTGGGGATGGGCCAGTCCAAGCCGTACGGCTTCGACAAGGACGAAACCGAGATAAACCTCTCCGCGGACAAGTCCATGGGCGGCTCGAACTACGGCTTCCAGGTCGGCTCGACCTTCAAGCCGATCACCGCCGCTGCCGCCATCGAACAGGGCAAGAAGCCGTACCAGCGCTACTCCTCGCCGTACAAGATGGAGTATCCGAGCCCCGTCACCACCTGCAAGGGCTCCTGGAGCAACAGCGAAGGCGCGACCGTCTCGAACGAGAACGAGAAGGAGGTCGGCCCGTACGGCATGAAGGAGGCGACCGCGAAGTCGGTCAACACCTACTTCGTCCAGCTGATCAGCGACATCGGGGTCTGCCCGGTGACGCAGATGGCCGACAAGATGGGCGTGAAGCGCGCCGACGGCAAGGAGCACAACCAGGTGCCCTCCCTCACCCTCGGCAGCGAGGGCTTCTCCCCTCTGACCATGGCCAACGCGTACGCGACCTTCGCCAACCGCGGCGTCCACTGCTCCCCCGTCTTCATCGAGTCGATCACCGGCCCGGGCGGCAAGGCGCTGCAGGTCCCGAAGTCGACATGCTCGCGTGCCATGTCGGAGAAGACCGCGGACACCATCAACACGCTGCTGCGCGGTGTGGTCGAGGACGGCACCGGCAAGCAGGCCGGCCTCCGGAACCGGCCGAGCGCGGGCAAGACGGGTACGACGGACGAGCGGAAGGCCGCCTGGTTCGTCGGCTACACCCCCAACCTGGCGGGCGCGGTATGGGTCGGCGGCCCCGGGGCCAAGGGCGTCAAGATGGAGAACATCACCATCGGCGGTGTCCCTCACGACAAGGTCTACGGCGCGGACACCCCCGGCCCCATCTGGAAGGACGCGATGAGCGGCGCGCTGGAGGGCAAGCCCGCGCCGAACTTCATCACCGTGCCGATCAAGGACCCGAGCCAGCACAAGCCCGACCCCGGCAAAAAGCCGGGCGGCGGCAGGCCCGGTAACGGCAACGGCGGCGGAGACAACGGCGGCCAGGAGAAGCCCTGGCCGGACATCTCCCTCCCCCCGGACCTGATCGGCGGCGGCAACGGAAACGGCGGCGGGAACGGAAACGGGAACGGCGGCTGGCGGTTGCCGCAGTAGCGGTGGCTGAGCGCTCAGTGCTGACCGCTGGCGGGCTGGGGGCTGTGGAAGGGGGCCGGACAGAGATGTCCGGCCCCCTTCTATATACGCGCCATGGCCGACGGCCGAGCCCCTACCGACGACGGCACCGACCCACGGGCGAGGGGCGTCGGCCCCAGGCTGGAAGGCACCGACCCACGGACGACGGGCGTCGGCCATGGGCGCAAGGCACCGACCGACTGGCGACCGGCACCAACCATGGGCGACCGGCGCCTGCCCACGGGCGACGGGCACCGACCCGCGAACCGACAGCCTTCCCGCACACCGGCAAACCGGCCGTCCACCCGCAGGCACCTACCGCCCGCAGACACCTACCGTCAGCGGGTTCCTACCACCCGTAGTCCCTACCCGCCCGCGAGCTGCCGCTTCACGGCGGCCGCGACCCGGCCGCCCTCAGCCCGGCCGGCGATCTTCGGATTCACGATCTTCATCACGGCACCCATGGCCCGCGGCCCCTCGGCGCCGCCGGCCGCGGCCTCCCGTACCGCCTCGGCCACCAGCGCGTTCAGCTCGTCGTCCGTCAGCGGCTTCGGCAGATACCCGGCGAGCACCTCGCCCTCCGCCCGCTCCCGCTCGGCCTGCTCGGCCCGCCCGCCCTTGGCGAAGGCGTCGGCCGCCTCGCGGCGCTTCTTCGCCTCGCGCGCGATGATCTTCTCCACCTCGGCATCGGACAGCTCACGAGCGCTCTCGCCCGCGACCTCTTCCCTCTGGATCGCGGTGAGGGTCAGCCGGAGAGTGGAGGAGCGCAGCTCGTCGCGCGCCTTGATCGCTGCGGTGAGGTCATCATGCAGCTTGGACTTGAGCGTGGTGGTCATGGCGTCGAGTCTGCCAGCACTGGCCGGGAATCACCCGAAGATTTCACCCCCGGCGGCGTTCTGCGACCATGGTGACCATGCGCGCGCGATACGGAGTACCTCTGGGAATCACGGCGGTCGGCGCAGCCGGTCTCGCCTACGCCGTCGGCTTCGAAGTCCGGTCCTTCAGACTCCGGCGGATCAGCGTCCCCGTGCTCCCGCGCGGGATGCGGCCCCTGCGCGTCCTGCAGGTCTCGGACATCCACATGGTGAGCGGACAGCGCAAGAAGCAGCGTTGGCTCCAGTCCCTGGCCGGGCTGCGCCCCGATTTCGTCGTGAACACGGGCGACAACCTCTCGGACCCGGAAGGCGTACCGGAGGTCCTGGACGCGCTCGGCCCCCTGATGGAGTTCCCCGGCGCGTATGTCTTCGGCTCTAACGACTACTACGGACCGAAGCTGCGCAATCCCGCCCGCTATCTGATGGAGAAGGCGAGCGGACGACACGGTCTGAACGGCAACGCCCCGGCCGTCGGCGCGATCCACAACCCCTGGCACGAGCTGCGCGACGCCTTCGACGCCGCCGGCTGGGTCGGGCTGTCGAACACCCGGGGCCGACTCAAGCTGAACGACATCGAGATCGCCCTCACCGGCCTCGACGACCCCCACATCAAGCGCGACCGCTACGCCGAGGTGGCCGGCGGCCCCGAGCAGGGCGCCGACCTCTCCCTCGCCGTGGTCCACGCCCCGTACCTACGCGTGCTCGACGCCTTCACCGCCGACCGCTACCCCCTGATCCTCGCCGGCCACACCCACGGCGGCCAGCTGTGCATCCCCTTCTACGGCGCCCTGGTCACCAACTGCGACCTCGACACCCGCCGCGTCAAGGGCCTCTCCCACCACCAGGCCGGCGGCCACACCTCCTACCTCCACGTCTCCGCAGGCTGCGGCACCAACCGCTACACCCCCATCCGCTTCGCCTGCCCCCCGGAAGCCACCCTCCTGACCCTGACCCCCGAAGACACCTGACCGGGCCCACCCCGGCCCCCACCGCCCCCACCTGCGATAGCTCGAAAACCGGATTTCGTGTCTGGCCACAGGTCCGCTAAAGTAGAGCTCGTTGCTTCGGGGTGTAGCGCAGCTTGGCAGCGCGCTTCGTTCGGGACGAAGAGGTCGTGGGTTCAAATCCCGCCACCCCGACTGAAGAAACACCAGGTCAGGGGCCTGATCCGCATAGCGGGTCAGGCCCCTGACTCGTTCCTGAGCCCTCTTGGGAGAAATCCAGCAGAAGATCTTGGAATTCCGCTCCCAGACGGTGCCTACCGACGCACTCTCAGGCGCTCGTGCAAGAGATCGTCGAGCGCTGCCTTGGGTGACGTGGGGCACATCTCGAGCCGAGCATCGAGCGCCCGCATCCCGCTCGGCGGGCCGGTCGTGCTGGCCCGGGACAATGTCCGCATCCATCTGACCCCATCGATGCGCGAGTTGATCGCTGCGCATACCGGCTGGCTCACCGTGTTACAGCTGTCCATCTGTGCACTCCCCACAACCTGCGCTTGGTCCCCGGAATTTGCGCGCGTAGTTCCCGGCGGCAAGCGACGCGGCTACTGGCGGTTCAGGGAGCGGGTGACGCCTGCGGCGATTGTGGTGGCCAGGATCCAGCCGGTGACGATCAGGGTGTAGGAGAGCCACTGGTACCAGCCCTGGGGGGAGTAGGACGGCTCCTGGCCGAAGTCGATGATCGGCAGAAGCAGGTCCACGGTGTAGAAGACGGGGTTGAAGTCGGGGGCTTCGTCGGGTTTCAGGGGGCGCGGGTGGTGGAGGGTGAAGGCGAGGGCGCCGGTGAGGAGGAGGGTCAGGAGCCAGGCGGCGGCGCGCATGGGGCGGAAGCCGTAGCCGACGGTGGCGTCCTGGAGGTGGCCCCAGAGTCTGGCGTAGCGGGGGAGGGTGCGGCGGTGGCGGCGGAGTTTGGCCAGTTGGACGGTGCGGGCGGCGGCCTCGTCGCCGGCGGTGCGGTAGGCGGTGGTCAGTTGCTCGTAGGCGTACGGGAGATAGCCTCCCTCCTCGCGTTCCAGCAGCGGCAGTCGTTGTTCGGCGGGCAGGTGGGGGCCGAGGCGGCGGTAGCTGAGGCCGTCGAGCCGGACGCTGTCGGGCCATGTCTCCGGGTCAATGTGCAGCAGATCGATCTGGGAGCGACGCAGATTCACGGTGCCCTCGATCGGGGCGGCTTCGCGCAGCCACAGCTCGCCGATGACACAGCTGCTGGCGCGCAGGGCCTGGTCTTGTGGGGTGGAGAGGCGGGCGTAAGCGAGATTGAGCTGGCGCGGGATTCTGGCGCCGCTCAGGTTGACGCGCCCGTGGGCGCGCAGCCGCATGGCGCGCAGGTCGGTGCCGACCGACAGGGTTTCGGCTTGCAGGGCGGTGCCGCCGGGGGTGTGGAGTTGGGCGTCGTCAAGGTTCACCTCACCGTCGACGGTGGCGGCGTTCAGCCGGATCTGACCGTGTGAGACGAGGCCGGCGGCCCAGATGTCGTTGCCGATGACCGCGTGGTTGAGCTGGAGGGCCGATCCCCCGGCTTCGCCGGGGTGGGGGCCGAGGCGCGCGCCGTCGAGGAAGATCGCTCCGGCTATCTGGGCGCCCGCGAGCCGTACGGGGCCGGCGATACGGCAGCGGCTCATCCGTAGCACGCCGTCGACGCGGAGGGCTCCGGCCAGGAGCTCGGGCAGTACCGAGTCGCTCAGCACCAGGGCGCGCAGCCGTGCCCCGTACATGTTCGGGGCGTGGGTGAAGTGGCAGGACCGGAGCCGAATGGGGTGCTCGGTGATCCCGTACTTGAGGTCCAGCCGCCCGGTGATGCGGGCGCCGATCAGCTTCAGGCCCGCTATCTCACCGTCCCGCGCCGGACCGTCGAGCAGCAGCGTCCGCAGCACCTCGGCGCGTACGGTCCGCTCCGGGCCCCAGGACGCTCCCGACCCGGGGTCTTCGTCATCGCTCTCGCGGAAGTAGACGCCTTCGCCCAGCGGGAACGCCTCCCAGACCCGCCGTTCCGCTGGTGTCAGGTCGGTGATCTCCATCGGCGGATGGTGGCGTGCGGGTGTTCGGCTGTCAACTCCGTTGTCAGTGGGGCGTGGTGTCCTAGGAGACGGGCAGCCGACCGAGCTGTACGGGGAGGGCCGTGATGACCGTCGCACTACGGGTGGAGGCGACACCGTCCGCTTCCGCGCTCCTTCTGCGCCCCTGGACCGACGACGACCTGGAGCCATTGGTCGAGGTGTATCGGGACCCGGTGCTCCGGCAACGGACGAGGCTTCTGGTGGAGAGCGCCGAGCACGGGGTGCGGTGGCTGGACATTCAGCGACAGGGGTGGGAGACCGGGGAGCGGCTGAGCTTCGCGGTGCATGAGGAGCAGGCCGGGGGCGGGGAAGGCCGGTTGGTGGCCGGTGTGGGCGTCAAGAGGCCGGATCCAGGGAGTGGTTCCGCCGAGGTGGGCTACTGGACGGCAGCCCATGCCCGGGGCCGCGGGGTGGCCCCGCGTGCCCTTGAGGCAGTCACCGTCTGGGCCTTCGATGCCTTCGCCGCCGAGGGACTGGAGCGTTTGGAGCTGCTCCATCAGGTGGACAATCCCGCGTCGTGCCGCGTCGCGGAGAAGACCCGGTATCGGTTCGACCGCGTCCTGCCTGCCGAGCCGCCCTTTCCCCGGGATGGCCATATGCATATACGGCGGCGGGGCGACGCCCGCCCGGACGGGGTCTGGTCGTCCTCGCGGGACCAGCCCTGGCGGTGCAGGACGGACGGGACGTCCGGGGCCTGGCAGTAGTCGCCCTTGAGCACCTTGCCGTCGGCACGCAGGGTGGGGTGGCCGCCGGGGCCCAGCTTGGTCATGTTGGCCCGGTCGATCTCGGCGATCAAAATCGGTTCCCCGGCACGTGCCCCGGCGATGTGATCGATTCCCGGGCGGATACCGAGACCCGGCCGGATACCGAGTCCAGGGGCGGCCCCGGACCGCGCTGATCGTGGCGCGTTCGCTAAAAGGTCGCTGGCGCGTTCCGCGGCGTACGAGGGACAATCGGACCGTGACCGAGCGAAAGCCTCCGGGCATCAGCTTTGAGACATGGGCCGACCGGCAGATCCGCGAGGCGGAAGAACGCGGCGACTTCGCCGATCTGCCCGGATTCGGCAAACCCCTCCCCCATCTCGACAGGCCCTATGACGAACAGTGGTGGGTCAAGAAGAAGATGAGGCGCGAGAATTTGTCGTTTCTGCCGCCGACGCTTGTGCTGCGCAAGGAGGCGGAGGACGCTCTCGCCGCCGCGGCCGAGGCGCCGTCGGAGCGCGCGGTGCGCGGGATTCTCTCGGACGTCAACGACAAGATCCGCGAGGCGATCCGGCGCCCGCCGCCCGGCCCGCCGCTGGGTCTCGCGCCGTTCGACATCGACGAGGTCGTACGGGAGTGGCACGAGCGGCAGGAGCGGCCCTCCGCGGCCCCGGCTGACCAGGGCTGACGCCCACGTCTGAGGCCGGCAGGCCGGGGCGCGCCGCCCCGGCCTGCCGATGCGCTACTCCTCGTTCCCGTACGGGCGGGTGATGATCTCCATGCCATGACCGGCCGGGTCCTTGAAGTACAGACCGCGCCCACCGTAGTGGTGGTTGATCTCGCCGGGCTGCTTCCGGTGCGGATCCGCGTAATAGGTGATCCCCTGCTGCTGGATCCGCTCGAATGCCGCGTCGAACTCCTCGTCGGAGATGAGGAACGCGTAATGCTGCGTGGTGATCGACTCGCCGGGAATGCTGGCGAAGTCCAGGGTGACGCCGTTACTGGTCTGCACCGGGATGAACGGGCCCCATTCGGCGCCTACCTCAAGACCCAGGATGTTCGCCAGGAATTCGGCGGATTCCCGGTTGTCCCGGGCATGGATGATCGTGTGATTCAACTCGACCGACACTGTGGAATGCCTCCGTAAGGCAATCTCACGGGCACCTCCATGCCTCACCCAGCCGGTGACCGACACGCGATGCCGTATCTCCGATCCTAGGCGGCAGCATTCGCCGCCGTCGAGGGCAGTCGCGCCAGGACCGTCACCGTGCGCGACCGTTCCGTACGCCCTCGTCCGTATGCGGTCGCGTGAGCCGTGCATGTCCGGGTACTTCGGGTATCACCGAAGAATCCGTTTTCTTTCCTCCGCATCCCCGTGGGGGGCGCCATGGTGACGACTGCGACGGCCATCCGCACCGCCGGGCTGACCAAGGTCTACCCGCATGCGGACTTCGCCGCCGTGGACCGGCTGGATCTGGAGGTGTACCAGGGGGAGATCTTCGGGCTGCTGGGGCCCAACGGGGCGGGCAAGACCACGACGGTCGGGATGCTCACCACCCGCGTCGTCCCCACGGCCGGATCCGCGTGGATCGGGGACATCGACGTCATCGCCCATCCCACCCTGGCCAAGCAGATCATCGCGGTCGTGACCCAGCAGAACACCCTGGACCGCTCGCTCACGGTCTGGGAGAACCTCTACTTCCACGGGCTGCTGTTCGGAATGTCCGGCAAGCGGTCACGGCAGACAGCCGACCGGTTGCTTGAGCAGTTCCGGCTGTCCAAATGGGCCTCGTCCACGGTGTACGCGCTGTCCGGCGGCATGGCCCAGCGGCTGATGGTGGCGCGGGCGATCTTCCACCGCCCGGCCGTGCTCTTCCTCGACGAGCCGAGCGCCGGGCTCGATCCACAGAGCCGGCTGGCGCTGTGGGAAATCCTGGAGCAGCTGATCGCCGAGGGCCAGACCATCCTGCTCACCACGCACAACATGGACGAGGCGGATCAGCTCTGCGACCGGGTCGCCATCATCGACCACGGCCGGATCCTCGCCCTCGGCACCCCCGCCGCCCTCAAGCAGAGCGTGGACGCCGACACCGTCGTCACCGTGCTGGCGCACGGCGACGCGGATGCGCTCGGCGACCGGCTGGCCCGAGCGATCGACGGTGTGGTGCGGGTCCGGCCGGTGCCCGGCGGCGTGGAGCTCCAGGTCAAGGGCGCTGACCGGCTGCTGCCGCGCATCGTCACCCTCGCCGAGTCCGGCGGCTTCGGACTGATCGATCTGTCAATCACCGCGTCCACGCTGGAGACGGTGTTCATCTCACTGACCGGAAAGGAGTTGAGGGACGGATGACCGCGGGCCCCATCGCCGTACGTCCGAGCCGGACCGCCGCGGCTTCGAGCCGCTCCGCGCTGGCCGCGCTGATCCGGCGGGATCTGACCGTTCTGATGAAGAATTTCGGCGAATTCGTGGGCCGGACCCTGATGCAGCCCTTCCTCCTCGTCTTCGTTTTCCTCTACGTCTTTCCGACCATCGGGCAGGGCATCGGGGCCGGTACGGGCACCGCCGGTGAATCGGCCTTCGCGACCGTGCTGGTGCCGGGCGTGGTGTCTATCGCCGTCATGTTCCAGGGGATCCAGTCGGTCGCCATTCAGATGTCACAGGAGTTCGGCTTCACGCGGGAGATCGAGGACCGGGTGCAGGCGCCTTGTCCGATCTGGCTGGTGGCGGTCGCCCGGGTGCTTTCGGGGGCGGCCCAGGGCCTGATCTCGGCGGTGCTCGTCTTTCCGATAGCGGCCGTCGTCCATGCCCCGGGGGTGCACGCGCGTCTCTCCGTGCACTGGTGGATCGTGGTCACCCTGATTCCGCTGGCCTGTATCGCCATGACCTCGCTCGGGCTGCTGCTCGGCACCTCGTTCGAACCACAGAACATCGGGGTCATGTTCGGCTTCATCGTGCTGCCGCTGGTGTTTCTCGGCGGTACGTACTACCAGTGGACGAAGCTGTCCCTCGTCCATCTCGGCGGCTTCCACTGGCTGCAGCTCCTGGTGCTGGTCAATCCGCTGATCTATATCACCGAGGGAATGCGGGCGGGTCTCACCGAGGCGTCCCATCTGCCGCTGTATGTCGTTTATCCCGTGTTGATCGCTTTCTGTGTCCTCTTCCTCAGCCTCGGGCTACGGAATTTCCGCCACCGCGTGCTCTCCTGACTGACGACCGCGGACGGGTCGTCGGTCGGGCCGGGAGCGGGCCGACACGAGACCGGATCAGGCGCGCGGGAGCGCCGCCACGCTGAAGAGTCCGCCCTCCGGATCACGCAGCGCCGCGATACGTCCATAGGGGGTGTCGGCTGGCGGGGAAATGACGGTGCCGCCCAGTTCCACCGCGCGGTCGGCGACAAAGTCGGCGTCCTCGACCCGGAAGTAGACGTGCCAGCGGGGTCGGACATTCGGATCGGGGGCGGCCTCAAGGGCCCCGCCGCGCAGCCCCGCCACCGCCTTTCCGTCGATATGCAGCACCACTCGGTCATGTTCGAAGCGGACATCGCACCGCTCCCGTGGCTGGGAGTCCCAGCCGAAGACCTGGCCGTAGAAGAGCGCCGCGTCGAACGCGTCGCGGGTGCGCAATTCCAGCCATACGGGGGCGCCCGGTCTGCGTTCGCCCCACCACGCGGAGGCGAGATCGCCCTCCCAGATGCCGAAGACGGCGCCGGCCGGATCGGCCGCCCACGCCACCCGCCCGTTGCCGAACTCCAGCGGTCCGACGGCGACCGTGCCACCGCGCTCCTGGGTGCGCCAGGCCACCTCGTCCGCGCTGTCCGCCGCGAAGTACGTGGTCCAGGTGACCGGGAGCGTCGCCTCCGCCGACGGGGCCGACCCGCCGATACCGACGGTCGGTACGCCGTCCTCGGTGTACGCGATGGTGTAGCGGCCGTGGCCCTGCCGGGTGGGCCGGAAGCTCCAGCCGAAGAGATCTCCGTAGAAGGCGTGCGCGCGGTCCAGATCGGCTGCCATGAGACTCACCCAGCACGGGGCGCCCTGGACAGCGCGGAACCTCTCCCGCAAGGCCGCTCACCTCACTCGTATCCCTGGGACCACGGCCATCGTCCCGCGCGCAGCCGTCATCGCTCGTGCTTCATGCCCGATATCTCCACTTTCCTCTGATTCCCCGGACGGCGCCACCTCGGCCTTCGACACGGGCCATCGCGCGGGCGGGCAGGGCCGGGCGGGCCGGGCCGGCGGAGGCGCGGGCGCACGCCGGCGCGTTGTGGTGTATCACACCGGGCCACGTCCGGCACCGGGGGACGGCCGCCCAGCCGGGGCAGGGCAGTATTGCGCCCATGTCGAATCTCCGCTCAAACATCGCCGCCTGGCTGGGCCGCAAGTATTTTTCGAGGATCCAGAGGAACGGCTTCGACCTGTCCAAGATGTCGTTTCTCCCCGACGCCACACTGGCCCCGCTGAGGCGCGAGGGACTCGACCCCGTCGCCGATCTGTCCCGAACCAGGGCAAAGGAACCCATCAGCAAGATTTGGCTGCCTTTCGGGATAAACGCCTGGCTTGTCACCGGATATGACGAGACGAAGGCGGTGCTCGGAAAGGCGAAGGGGTTCAGCTCCGATTTCACCAACCTGGCGGACCGGAACATCGGCGTCGCCCCGCAGCAGAATCCGGGCGGCCTCGGCTTCAGCGATCCACCGGCGCATACGAGACTGCGACGCCTGCTGACGCCGGAATTCACCATGCGCCGGCTCAGCAGGCTCACCCCGCGTATCCACGCCATCGTGGAAGAGCGCCTCGACGAGATGGCCGCCGCCGACGGTCCGGTCGATCTGGTGCAGGCGTTCGCGCTCCCCATTCCGGCCCTGGTCATCTGCGAGCTGCTCGGCGTGCCGTACGAGGACCGCGATGACTTCCAGCGGCACAGCACGGCGCGATTCGACCTGTTCAGCGGGGCGAACGCCTCCTTCGGCGCGATGTCGGACTCCCTTTCGTATCTGCACGGCATCGTCGAGAAACAGCGGCGATCGCCGGGCGACGGGCTGCTCGGCATGCTGGTGAAGGAGCACGGCGACGAACTCGACGACCAGGAGCTGGCGGGTCTCGCCGACGGGGTGTTGACCGGCGGTCTGGAGACGACCGCGAGCATGCTGGCGCTCGGCACGCTCGTACTGCTCCAGGCCCCCGAGCAATTCGCGGCGATACGCGACGAGGACGATGTGGTCGACCGGTTCGTCGAGGAGCTGCTGCGCTATCTCACGGTCGTACAGGTGGCCTTCCCGCGTTTCGCCCGCGAGGACATGGAGATCGCGGGCACGGAGATCTCCGCAGGCGATCTGGTGCTGTGCTCACTCAGCGGGGCCAACCGCGACGAGAAGCTGGGCCCGGACATGGAGCGGGTCGATCCGCACCGGCAGACCTCCTCGCATCTGGCCTTCGGATACGGCATTCACCGGTGCATAGGCGCCGAGTTGGCCCGGATGGAACTGCGGGCGGCCTACCCCGCGCTCGTACGGCGGTTCCCTCAGATGCGGCTGGCGGCCCCGGCGGAGACGCTCTCCTTCCGGAAGCTCTCCATCGTCTACGGCGTGGATGAACTGCCGGTGGTGCTCAAGTAGCGGCGGGGCGGCAGGAAGCAGGAGGGGCAGGCGGGGCCGGGAGAGGCCAGAGGGGCGGCAGGGGCGGGAAGAGAAGACGGGGCGAGGGGACTCGAGACGAGGGGCGAGGGGCGAGGGGCGAGGGGCGAGGGGCGAGGGGCGGACGTCGGGGGCAGGGGAGGGATCGTGATCAGAAGCGCTCGGCAAGCGACTCGTGACCGGCCGGGGGCTCGTACGGCGCGGGCCGGAAGTCGGTGATGGTCTGGATCCGGCCGTCCGGCGCCGAGGTGAAGAAGCTGATGCGCTGTGTCTCCTCCTCGTCCACGCTGAAGCGGACCCAGGAGACCGCCTGTGTGGTGTCGGCGACGACGCGCTCGACCTCAAGACTCCACTCGCCGAGATGCTCGGCGTTGAAGCGGACCACGCCGTCCCGGCCGAGCACGCGCTCGCGGGTCTGCGGCAGTTCGTAACGGACGTCGTCCGCGAGGGTGTCACCGAACGCCCTCCAGTCCCTGGCCTGGGCCGTGGCCCAGTACGTCTCCACAGTGGCGGCTATGTCGCCCATCGGCTCCCCCTCTGCGTCGCGGCTATGTGGTGACGGCCGTCCATGCCCGCCGCAAACGTTATCCACAGGCGGGAGGGGACGCCAGCGCGAATGTCGGGGTGCGGCGCAGAATGGGGGGCATGACTGAGAGCACGGAGTCCATGCCGGACTGGGAAAAGCGCTTCCGGGCGCCGCGAGTGGGGCTGCCCGACTGGGCGGAGGACGCTCCGGACCGGTCGCTGTTCGTTTCGAACGCCACGGGGACATACGAGCTGTACGCATGGGACCGGGCGACCGGCGCGCAGCGACAGGTGACGGACCGGCCGAACGGGACGACGGACGGGGTGCTGACCCCTGACGGCCGATGGATCTGGTGGTTCTCGGACACCGATGGCGATGAGTTCGGGGTGTGGCTGCGCCAGCCGTTCCACGGGGGCGAGGGAGAGGGAGACGACGCGCGGGACCGGGCCGACGAGCCCGCGACGCCCGGTCTGGAGCCCTCCTATCCGGCGGGGCTCGCGCTCGGCCGGGACGGCACGGCGGTGGTCGGGCGGTCCACCGACGAGGAGGGCTCGACCATCCATGTGGTGCGGCCGGGCGCCGGGCCCGAGGAGATCTACCGCCACCGGGAGTCGGCCGGAGTGGGCGATCTCTCCCATGACGGGACGCTGATCGCGGTCGAGCACACCGAGCACGGCGACGCGATGCACTCGGCGATCCGGGTGGTGCGGCTGGACGGCACGGCCGTCGCGGAGCTGGACGACACCAAGGGTGGCACCGAGGAGCTCGGCCTGTCCGTGATGGGGTTCGCGCCGGTCGACGGGGACACCCGGCTGCTGGTCGGGCACCAGCGGCGCGGCCGGTGGGAGCCCATGGTGTGGGATCCGCTGACCGGGGTGGAGACGGCGCTGGCGATCGATCTGCCGGGCGACGTCGGGGCCGACTGGTTTCCGGACGGGTCGGCGCTGCTGGTCGAGCACAGCTATGAGGCGCGCAGCGAGCTGTGGCGGTACGACCTCGCCTCCGGCGAGCTGACCCGCGTCGAGACCCCCGCCGGGACGATCTCGGGCGCCACGGCGCGGCCGGACGGCACGGTGGAGTTCCTGTGGTCGTCCGCCGGGCAGCCGCCCCAGGTGCGCTCGACGAGCGGGCGGATCGTGCTCGACCCGCCGGGGTTCAAGGCCCCGGAGTCCGTGCCGGTGAGCGACGTATGGGTCGACGGTCCGGGCGGGCGGGTGCACGCGCTGGTGCAGAAGCCCGCGGGCGAGGGCCCCTTCCCGACCGTCTTCGACATCCACGGCGGGCCGACCTGGCACGACAGCGACGCCTTCGCGGCCGGTCCGGCGGCCTGGGTGGACCACGGCTTCGCCGTGGTCCGGGTCAACTACCGCGGCTCCACGGGGTACGGACGGGCGTGGACGGACGCGCTCAAGCACCGCGTCGGGCTGATCGAGCTGGAGGACATCGCGGCCGTGCGGGAGTGGGCGGTGGCCTCCGGGCTTGCCGACCCCGAGCGGCTGGTGCTGGCCGGTGGCTCCTGGGGCGGCTATCTGACGCTGCTCGGGCTCGGGACCCAACCCGAGGCATGGGCGCTGGGGCTGGCCGCGGTCCCGGTCGCGGACTACGTCACGGCCTACCACGACGAAATGGAGGCCCTGAAGGCGATGGACCGCACCCTGCTCGGAGGCACCCCGGAGGAGGTTCCGGAGCGGTTCGAGGCATCGTCCCCGCTGACGTATGTGGACCAGGTGCGGGCGCCGGTCTATATCTCCGCGGGGGTGAACGACCCGCGCTGCCCGATACGGCAGATCGACAACTATGTGGAGCGGCTCAAGCGGCGCGGCGCCCCGCATGAGGTGTACCGCTATGACGCGGGGCACGGCTCGCTCGTCGTCGAGGAGCGGATCAAGCAGCTGCGCTTGGAGATCGAGTTCGCTCAGCGTCACCTGGAGTCTCGGGTGGGGTTCCCGGCGGCGTCTCCTGCGGGGTGATGCCGAGGGCGAGGTCGCGGGCCGTCTCGACCTCACGGCGGAACAGCCGGAACCACATGAAGACGACGAAGCCCGCGAAGACGAACCACTCACCGGTGTAGCCGAGGTTCTGGAAGGCCTTGAGATCGAGCCCGGTGCCCTCCGCCACCACGGGGGGCACCGGCTTCAGGGCCCCGGGCGCCTGGGAGGCGGTGATCCACGCGTCGTACACCTGGTACGGCACCAGGTTGACCAGCGAGGCGGCGCTGATGATGCCGAGCCGGCCCCTGGGGAGGCCGCCGCTCGCGCTCACCCCGTCGCTGCCCTGGTGTTCGGACGCCTGGAGCGCCCCGGTGACGGTCACCTCGCCGGACGGGGGCGGGGGCACCTTCGCGGTATCGGCCTTGTCGCGGGCGTCGCCGGGGAGCCAGCCGCGGACGACGGGCAGCGCCTTGCCGCCGTCGGTGCGCAGCAGGGTCAGCACATAGAAACCGTCGCGGTCGTCCAGCCGCCGATCGGGGATGAGGAGTTGATGCGCCATGTCGTATCGGCCGGTGGCGGTCGCCTGCCGACCGGAGGTCTTGGTGCTGACCGGCAACAGATCGCGCAGCGGCTCGGCCGCGGCCTTCTTCGCGTCGGACGCCTCGTTCTGCTGCTGCTTGTGCGTGTCGACGCGCGCCTCGAAGCGGCTGAGCTGCCAGCTGCCCATGAAGAGGCAGACCGGGATCGCCAACAGGGTGAAGACGTTGATCACCCACCAGCGGGGGGTCAGCAGAAACCGATACACACCACCACGGTACGGGCCCCGCGCCGGACCGTCGGCGGCGGGGCCGGTGCGGGGCCCGGCCGGGAGGGCCAGGAGGCCGCCACGGCCGGGCAGCGTGAGGACGCCCCGCGCGGCCGGGGAGCGCCTGGAAGCCCGCCCAGCCGGGGAGCGCCTGGAAGCCCGCCCAGCCGGGGAGTGCCTGGAAGCCCGCCCGGCCGGGGAGCGCGCTAGGAGGCCGGCAGCAGACCGGTGCGGTAGATCGTCCCGGCGCAGCCGCCGCTGAGGGTCACGCTCGCGGCCGCTGGGTCGCCCGCCTCCGGCGCATGGCTGACCAGGACGCTCGCGGAGGGCGGCTCGCCGCCACCGTCACCGCCGCCCGGGGTGCCTCCGGGATCGCTGGTGCTGGGGTCGTCCTGGGATGCCTGGGCCGAGTCGGGCGTCGGGTCGGCGCTCGGGGTGCTGCCGCCGCCGGTGGTGGAGCAGCCGCTGGTGCCGCCGCCCAACGCCGGGATCCAGGCAAACCTGATCTCGTACGCCTGGCCCGGCTGCAGGATGAGCGTTCCCGGCTCGGTGGACGGGTCGGGCAGCTCGCTGGCCGCGTCACCCGCCGTATGGTCCACGACGAAGATCCGCGAGGAGTCCGCACCGCCCTGCGCGCTCGCGGTGACGCTGCCACTGCCCCCGACCGTGCACGCCTGGTCCGAGATGTTCGAGACCCGGAACGAGCCGTAGATCCGGCCCTCGGCGTCAGCCGCTCCGGCCGACCCGGCGCCGCCGCTGCTCAGCTGGGAGCGGCTGCAGATGGGCGATGTGGCGTTCAGCGTGCTGGAGGGGTCGGGCACCGTACCGGCCGGGCCGCCCTTGGGGTCCTTCGGCGGCCGGTCCTTCTTCTTGCCGTGCTTCTTGTCGCCCTTGTCCGGGTCGACGGTGTCGGCGGGCCGGTCGGTGTCCTTCCCGCCGCTGCCCTCGCCGCGCTGGCCGCCGCCGCTCTGCGGGGTGCGGTGGCTGCTGGCGGCATTGGCCGGACGGGCGTCCGCCCCGTCACTCGTGGTCGCGACATGCACCAGCGCCGGAAGGGCGGCGCCGCCGAGCACCACCGCCGCCACGGCCCCGATGAGGGCCTGGCGCCGCCGCGTACGGCGGGCGGGCACGGCGCGCCGCAGATGCTCCAGGGAGTCGGGGGACGGTTCGAGCTCGTCCACCGCGTGGTGCAGCAGCCGCCGCAGTGCCTCCTCGTCCGCACTGCCGGACTCGGCGTCGTCAAGCTCGACGCGGAGGGGTTTCAGGCCGCCCGGCTCCAGGCCATCGGACTCGTGGCCGTCGCGCCGGTCGGGATCGCCCGGGCCCGGCTTGTCTGTTGTGTGGTTCATGCCGGAGCCTCCATGGCGACGCGAAGCGCCGCGATGCCGCGCGAGCCGTACGCCTTGACCGAGCCGAGCGATATGCCCAGCGTCGCGGCCACCTGAGCCTCGGTCATATCGGCGAAGTAGCGCAGCACCAGGACCTCGCGCTGGCGGCGCTGCAGTCCCTTCATCGCCCTGATCAGTTCATCGCGCTCAAGTTGGTCGTACGCCCCTTCCTCGGCGCTGGCCATGTCGGGCATCGGCTTGGAGAGCAGCTTCAGCCCGAGGATGCGGCGGCGCAGCGCGGAGCGGGAGAGATTGACGACCGTCTGCCGCAGATAGGCGAGGGTCTTCTCCGGGTCCCGGACTCTTTTGCGCGCCGAGTGCACCCGGATGAACGCCTCCTGCACGACGTCCTCGCAGGACGCGGTGTCGTCGAGGAGGAGCGCGGCGAGACCGAGCAGCGACCGGTAGTGGGCGCGGTAGGTCTCGGTGAGGTGATCGACTGTGGTGCCCGCTGCCATCGCGTCGTCAGTGTCCTCGCGCCCTGTCGAGATGGGCGCGGGGCGGGCGGCCGGCCATGGCGCGATCACCGGCATGCCGCTTGGTATGCGCGGACGCGGGGGGCGCACTGCCGTGCCGCCGCGCCCTGGAACCGTTGCGATGCCGAATACCTCTGCCACGTCTGTTGGACACGCTGCCCCCCGTCAGGGTTGTACACGCGAGGCACCGCTTTTGACGATGCATCAAATGCCCCCATGCGCCCCAACTCTCCCCTATGCCCCAGTTTCCACAGCGCCCACGGCGGGACGGAGGGAAAGACGCTCCCCGCCCGCTGCCGGTTGCAGCGGACGGGGAGCGAAACGTCGATGTGGTCGTCGGCCCAGGTCATACAGTCCAGGCCAGTGACATGCGCACAGGATATTCACAATATCGGGAGGGCGCATCAGAGGAACCGTCACTTTTCGGCGACGTCGGCCGAGGCCACGGCGGGCGGAAGCCACATCGCCCGCGCCCCCGGCGGCTGAAGCCCCGGCAGCGGAAGCCACGGCGGCCAAGGCCCGCCGGCTACGCCCCGGTGAGCTCTGCCGCGACGACCTCCGCGATCTGCGCGGTGTTCAGCGCCGCGCCCTTCCGCAGATTGTCGCCGCATACGAACAGCTCCAGCGCGTTCGGATCGTCCAGCGAGCGCCGCACCCGGCCCACCCACGTCGGGTCGGTGCCCACGACATCGGCGGGGGTCGGGAACTCGCCCTCCGCCGGGTTGTCGCACAGCACCACGCCCGGTGCGGCGGCCAGGATCTCGTGCGCCGCATCCACCGTCACCTCGTTCTCGAACCGCGCGTGCACGGCCAGCGAGTGCGTGGTGATCACGGGCACCCGGACACAGGTCGCGGTGACCCGCAGCTCCGGCAGCCCCAGGATCTTGCGGGACTCGTTCCGCACCTTCAGCTCCTCGGAGGACCAGCCGTCCTCCTTGAGCGAACCCGCGAACGGCACCACATTGAGCGCCATCGGGCCCGGGAACGGCCCGGTGTCGCCGACCGCCCGCCGCACATCCCCCGGGTGGGTGCCCAGCTCCGTACCGGCGACGAGGGCGATCTGCTCGCGCAGGGTGTCCACGCCCTCCTTGCCCGCGCCGGAGACCGCCTGGTACGAGGAGACGATCAGCTCGCTCAGCCCGAACTCGGCGTGCAGCGCGCCCATCGCGACGATCATCGAGAGGGTGGTGCAGTTGGGGTTGGAGATGATGCCGCGCGGGCGGACGCGGGCCGCGTGCGCGTTCACCTCCGGGACCACCAGCGGGACGTCCGGGTCCATCCGGAAGGCGCCGGAGTTGTCGACGGCGACCGCACCCTTGCTCGCCGCGATCGGCGCCCACTGTGCGGAGACCTCGTCCGGTACGTCGAACATCGCGACGTCGACGCCCTCGAACGCCTCCTCGCTCAGCGCGATGACCTCGACCTGCTCACCGCGGACGGTCAGCTTCCGGCCGGCCGAGCGCGGCGAGGCGATCAGCCGGATCTCGCCCCAGACATCGGCACGCTCCGACAGGATCGAGAGCATGACGGTGCCGACGGCACCGGTCGCACCGACGACGGCAAGCGTCGGCTTCCGGCCACCGGCACCGCCGGCGCGGGTCATCGGCCGGTCCCTCCGTACACCACGGCCTCGACGCTGTCGCTGTCCAGGCCGAACGCGCTGTGCACGGCGACGACCGCGTCCTTCACATCGTCGGCGCGGGTGACGACCGAGATGCGGATCTCGGAGGTCGAGATCAGCTCGATGTTGACCCCGGCGTTCGACAGCGCCTCGAAGAAGGTCGCGGTGACGCCCGGGTTGGTGCGCATACCGGCGCCGACCAGCGAGATCTTGGCGATCTGGTCGTCGTAGCGCAGCGAGTCGAAGCCGATCAGCGGCTTCGCCTTGGTCAGCGCCTCCATCGCACGGTGGCCGTCCGTCTTCGGCAGCGTGAACGAGATGTCGGTCAGCCCGGTCGACGCGGCGGAGACGTTCTGCACCACCATGTCGATGTTGATCTCGGCGTCCGAGATGGTACGGAAGATGGCCGCGGCCTCACCCGGCTTGTCCGGCACCCCGACGACCGTGACCTTGGCCTCGGACGTGTCGTGCGCGACCCCGGAGATGATCGCCTGCTCCATGCCTTCTTCTCCTTCTCCCGCTGCCGGCCGATTGCGCACCCAGGTGCCCACATGGCCGGAGAAAGACGACCGTACGTGGATGGGGATGGTGTACCGGCGCGCGTACTCGACGCAGCGCAGATGCAGCACCTTGGAGCCGCTCGCGGCGAGCTCCAGCATGTCCTCGTACGGAATCTCGTTGATCTTGCGAGCCTTCTTCACCACGCGCGGATCGGCGGTGAACACGCCGTCCACATCGGTGTAGATCTCGCACACCTCGGCGTCCAGGGCGGCGGCCAGCGCCACCGCGGTGGTGTCCGAACCGCCCCGGCCGAGGGTGGTGATGTCCTTGCTCTTCTGGGACACGCCCTGGAAGCCCGCGACGATCGCGACGGCACCCTGCTCGAGCGCGTCGCGGATGCGACCCGGCGTGACGTCGATGATCCGCGCTTTGTTGTGGACCGCGTCGGTGATGACTCCTGCCTGGCTGCCGGTGAAGGACAGCGCCTCGTGACCGAGGTTTTTGATCGCCATGGCCAGCAGGGCCATGGAGATCCGCTCTCCCGCGGTCAGCAGCATGTCGAACTCGCGCCCAGTAGGAATCGGGGATACCTGCTCGGCGAGATCGATCAGCTCGTCCGTCGTGTCGCCCATCGCGGAAACCACGACGACCACCTGGTGGCCGTTCTTCTTGGCTTCCACGACTCGCTTGGCGACCCGCTTGATGCCCTCGGCATCGGCAACGGAGGAGCCTCCGTACTTCTGCACGACAAGGCCCACGTGCGCTCCTCGCAGCTCTCAATAATGCGGTCGGCTCAGTCTAACGAGCGGCCGGAATCTTCCCTCCCGGTTATCACATAGCGAGACCGAAGGCTCACTGCGTGATCATGAGGATCAGGAGTGCTCAGCCGGTACAACGTCCACGTACCGGCGAGACTCCCCTCAACCCTCCCGCTCGCTCAGCGACGAACCCTGCCCGCTTCCGGCGGAAGCACACGGGAACGTAACCCACCTCACAGGCCGGAAGCGCCCGGCGCCGCCCCCGCGGCGGGGCCTCAGCGCCGTCTCACCGCGGGGCCTCAGCGCCGTCTCGCCGCGGGCTCAGTGCTGTACGGAGCGCAGCCCGAGCGGTCCCGCGATCTCCGCCGCCATGACCCGTCCGGCCTCCTCCGCGAGCTCGTCGTCACCACTCGCGTTGCTGTCCGTGTCCAGGCCGTCCAGCTCGTCCAGCGGGCTGTCGAGCCGTACGTGGGCGACGAGCGACTGCAGCGCGCGCAGGGCGGCGGAGGCGGTCGTACCCCAATTGGAGAGGTACGAGAACTGCCACCACCACAGCGCCTCGCTGATCCGGCCCTCGCGGTAGTGCGCCATGCCGTGCCGCAGATCGGCGATGATTCCGGCCAGATCGTCGGAGATCCGGCAGGCGAGGGGCTGGCTGCGCGGTTCGTACGGGTCGAAGACCTCCGAGTAGACGTCGATCGGCTCGAGCAGCTGGGCGAAGCGCTCGCGCAGCTCGTCGACGTCCGGCTCCGGCCCGGCGTCCGGCTCGTACCGCTCATCCGGGACGAAGTCCTCGTGCGCGCCCAGCCGGCCGCCCGCGAGCAGCAGCTGGGAGAGCTCAAGCAGCAGGAACGGCACAGCGCTGTCCGGCTCGTCACCCTTGGCGACTTCGGTGACCGCGACGATGAAACTCTCGATCTGGTCGGAGATCTGGACCGCGAAGTCGTCCGGGTCCGGGTGGGCGTCGTGCAGCGTTGCGTCAGACATCGAGAAGTCTTCTCCCTTCGAAGGCACGACCCAGCGTGACCTCGTCGGCGTACTCCAGGTCTCCGCCGACGGGGAGCCCGCTGGCCAGACGTGTGACCTTCAAGCCCATGGGCTTGATCATGCGCGCGAGGTACGTGGCGGTGGCTTCGCCCTCCAGATTCGGGTCGGTGGCCAGGATGAGCTCGGTGACCGACCCGTCCGCGAGCCGCGCCAGCAGCTCCCTGATCCGCAGATCGTCCGGGCCCACGCCCTCGATCGGGCTGATCGCCCCGCCGAGCACGTGATAGCGGCCGCGGAACTCGCGGGTCCGCTCGATCGCGACGACGTCCTTCGGCTCCTCGACCACGCAGATGACCGACAGGTCACGGCGCGGATCCTGGCAGACCCGGCACTGCTCGGCCTCGGCGACATTCCCGCACACCGCGCAGAACCGCACCTTCTCCTTGACCTCGGTCAGCGCATGGGCGAGTCGACGGACATCGGTGGGCTCGGCCTGAAGGATGTGGAAGGCGATCCGCTGCGCGCTCTTGGGACCGACGCCGGGCAGCCTGCCCAACTCGTCGATGAGGTCCTGGACCACGCCCTCGTACACGCCTCCATCCAATCTCGCGCCGCCGCGCGGTGGCCGTACTTCACATGAATACTCGGTTTCGCGGTGTCGCCGCCGCCGTGGTGCGTTTTTCGCTGCTCAGCCGGGTCTGCACGCTCAGCCGGAACTGAACGGTCAGAACGGGAGCCCCGGCATACCGCCCAGCCCCTGGGCCAGCGGGCCGAGCTTCTGCTGCTGCAGCTCCTGCGCGGAGTGGTTCGCGTCACGGACGGCCGCGACGACGAGATCCGCGAGGGTCTCCGTGTCCTCAGGATCCACGGCCTTGGGATCGATGACCAGGCCCTGCAACTCACCGGCACCGTTCACGGTCGCCTTCACCAGGCCACCGCCCGAGGAACCTTCAACGGGGGTCCGGGCCAGTTCTTCCTGGGCCGCGGCGAGGTCCTGCTGCATCTTCTGAGCCTGCTGCAGCAGCTGCTGCATATTGGGCTGGCCACCACCGGGAATCACGAGTTCGCTCCTGGCTGTCGAGGTCGTTCTCTTCGATAGCCCGAGCCTACGTGCTCCCAGGGGCGCTTGCCCTACGCCGTACGGAGGAGAGCGGGGAGTACGGCCGGTACGGGCCGGCAGGGCGCGGGGCGGGCGCGCGGCGCGAAGGGGCGGGGGCGCGAGGGAGCGGGGCCGGGCGCACACCTGTCCGCGCGCCCCTTCTTCCGCCCCCTGCTCGTCCGCCCTATGCGTCCGCCCTACTCGTTGGCGATCTCCTCGATGACCGTGGCACCGAGCTCGCGCACGATCAGGTCGTGCCCGCTCAGCGCGGTGTCGTCGAGATCCGGATCGTCCTCGGCCGGCATATCGTCCTCCGGCGAGATCGGCGGAGGCTCGGGCTCCCGGTACACCGACTCGGCGGGCGGGCCCACGTCGGGGGGCGCGGACGCCGAGGCGGGAGCGGACGGGGGCGCGGAGGCGGGCCGGGGCGCGGGCTGCCGCGGCGCCGCGGGCTGGCCGCCGCCGAAGCCGCTGCCGGGGGCACCGGAACCGCCCGAGCCGCCGAAGCCGCCTCCGCCACCGCCGCCGAAGCCGCCCGAACCACCGAAGCCGCCCGAACCACCGGAGCCACCGGAACCACCGGAGCCACCGGAGCCTCCGGAACCACCTGGTCCGCCGCCCTGCTGTCCGGCGCCGCCCGAGGGGTCGACGATCGCCTCGATGCGCCACTGCACACCGATGGCGTCGCTGAGCGCCTGCCGCAGTACGTCCTCACTCCCACCGTTGGCGAAGCTGTCGCGCGCGCCCGGGTTGGAGAAGCCGAGCTGGAGGGTGGTGCCGTCGAACCCGGAAACCGTGGCGTTCTGACTCAGCAGGATCCAAGTGAAGCGGCGACGGTTCTTGACCGCCTCCAGAATGTCCGGCCACATCTGCCGCACCTGCACAGCCCCCTGCGCCATGCTCGGCGCGTTCTGCGCGGGCGAAGCTCCCTGGCCAGGTCCCTGGGCGGAGCCTTGGGCGGGCCGGCTGGGCGCGGGCGCCTGCGCGGGCGGGCCGCCGCCCTGCCCCGGTGCGGCGGCCGAGGGCCAGCCGCCGGGCTGCCGGGCGGGCGCCGCGGCGCCCTGTCCACCGCCGGAGGCACCGCCCGCACCGGAACCCGCACCTGAACCCGCACCGGAACCGGGAGCCGAGGCGGTCGGCCAGGCCCCGGGCCGCGATCCGCCGCCCTCCGCCGGGGCCGCGGGCTGCGCGCCCGTGGGCCACGCACCGGGCCGCTGCCCGCCGCCGTCCGCGGGTGGGGGCACGGTCGGTGCGCCTCCCTGCTGTCCACCGTCCGCGGCCCCGCTCGGGCCGCCTTCCGCAGCGGGCCGCGCGCCCGCGGGCCATCCGCCGGACTGCCCACCGGGCTGTCCACCCGCGCCGGGCACCTCAGCGCCGCCTTGGTCAGCCGGACCGGAGCCACCGCCGGACTGGGCCCCGATCGCCGCACGGACCCCGGCCGGCCCGGCGGGCCCAGCGGCCGGGGCGTGGGCATCGGGCCCCGGTACGTACCCCATGGCAGGCCCGGGCCCCGACGGAGCCGCGAATCCACCGGCGCCACCGGCACCGCCGCCACCGCCCAGACCGCCCGCGAGGGCTCCGCGCTCCAGCCGCTCCAGCCGCGACTGCACGGATCGCTCGTCGTCGAAGGCGGCGGGCAGCAGCACCCGCGCGCAGATCAGCTCCAGCTGCAACCGCGGCGAGGTGGCCCCGCGCATCTCCGTAAGGCCCTCATTGACCAGGTCGGCCGCCCGGCTCAGCTCGGCGCCGCCGAAGACCGACGCCTGCGCCTGCATCCGCTCGACGACATCGGCCGGGGCGTCGATGAGCCCCTTGTCCGCCGCGTCCGGCACGGCGGCGAGGATCAGCAGATCGCGCAGCCGCTCCAGCAGATCGGCGACGAAGCGCCGGGGGTCGTTACCCCCCTCGATCACGTGGTTGACGACCTCGAACGCCGCCGCGCCGTCGGCCGCCGCGAAGGCGTCCACGATCGAGTCGAGCAGCGAGCCGTCCGTATAACCGAGCAGCGAGGTGGCCATGGCGTATGTCACACCGTCGTCAGCCGCGCCCGCGAGCAGCTGGTCCATGACCGACATCGAGTCACGCACGGACCCCGCCCCGGCCCGCACCACCAGCGGCAGCACCCCGTCCTCGACCGGAATCGCCTCGCTCCGGCAGACCTCCCCCAGATACTCCCGGAGCGTCCCCGGCGGCACGAGCCGGAAGGGGTAGTGGTGCGTACGCGACCGGATGGTGCCGATGACCTTTTCGGGCTCGGTGGTCGCGAAGATGAACTTCAGATGCTCCGGCGGCTCCTCGACCACCTTCAACAGGGCGTTGAACCCCGCCGAGGTGACCATATGCGCCTCGTCGATGATGTAGATCTTGTAACGACTCGACGCGGGCCCGAAGAACGCCTTCTCGCGCAGCTCACGCGCATCGTCCACACCGCCGTGGGACGCGGCGTCGATCTCGATCACATCGATCGACCCCGGCCCGTTCCGCGCGAGGTCCTGGCACGACTGGCACTCCCCGCACGGCGCCGGGGTGGGACCCTTCTCACAGTTCAGACAGCGGGCCAGGATGCGCGCACTGGTCGTCTTGCCGCAGCCTCGCGGACCGCTGAACAGATACGCGTGATTGACCCGGTTGTTGCGCAGCGCCTGCTGCAGCGGGCCGGTGACATGCTCCTGCCCGATGACCTCCGCGAAGGTCTCGGGGCGGTAGCGGCGGTACAGCGCGAGGGACGACACCCTTACGACGATATCGGGGCCCACCGACATCCGGAGCCGCCCGCTCCCACTCCGGCCCCCGTCGCAACGCAAAGGGCCCCTCACGCACCCGCCAGAGCTCACTTACCCTTGCTGCCTTCCGGCCCTGGGGGAGTTCGGTGAGATAGCGCCGCGTGAGGGGCTGGCCCCCACCCTAGCGGATCGACCGGGCTGGGAACGAGTTCGCGAGCACGGCATCTGGTCTTGTATTGTTTCCCGCGGAGGATTCGCCTAGAGGCCTAGGGCGCACGCTTGGAAAGCGTGTTGGGGGCAACCCCTCACGAGTTCGAATCTCGTATCCTCCGCACCGCCCACCAGGGCAAACGACAGGCCCCGACCGATCATGGTCGGGGCCTTCGTCGTACTCCGTCTCAGTTTCCGTCTCACTTGCCCTCGGGCGGCTCCCAGAGCGCATCTCCAACCTGCTGAGCCACCTTCCGCAGTATCGGCCCGGTGATGTGCATGTAGCGAGCCCGCATCCGGGCCGCTCCCCCGGGCTCCCAGCCCATGATCGCGTCCACGACGACGTCCGGGACACCGAGGAGAAGAAGCACGGTCGCCGCGGTGTGGCGAGCGTCATGGAGCCGACCGTCGCGTACGCCCGCGTCCCGAAGCAGCCGCTTCCACACGTGGTAGTCGGTGTTCGGGCTCAGCGGCCCGCCGGTTGGGGAGGCGAAGACGTATCCCTTGTCCTCCCAGTCGGCACCGGCCGCGATCCGTTCCCGCTCCTGCTCCTCCCGGTGGTGGCGCAGCAGCTTGATCAGCGGATCGGGCAGACCGACCGTGCGACGACCGGCGCGGGACTTGGTGGACTTGTGCTCGCGCCGGATCTGCTGCCGCTGAGGGCAGTAACCGGCCTTTCTGCCGCACGGGGGGTCGCCGCAGCCATGGCGGTACTTCGGCCGAAGCCGGTTCTTGCGGATGCGCACGTAGCCCGCGTCGAGGTCGACGTCTTCCCAGTGCAGCCCGAGCGCTTCCCCTTGACGGAGCCCGAGCGCCAGGGCGAGGACCCACCGCGCGCTGTTGCGGAGCTTGGACGCCTCCAGGAGCAGGCTCTGGACCTCTTCGATGGTGTACGGCTCGATGTCCTCTTCTTCGAGCCTCGGTGCCTTGGCGATCTCTGCTGCATTCGTTGGGACGTGCCCGCGCCGTACGGCCTCACCGAGGGCAACGCGCATCGTGCGGTGCACATGGTGAGCCGTCCCGGCCGAACTGCCGTTGCTCTGCATCTTCCGGTAGAAGCGCTCCAGGTGCTCCGGCTCCAGGGCGCGAGCTCGATTCTCGTCACCCGCTCCAATACGAACCCCCAGGCCATACCCGGGGGTTGTTTGTCGCAAGATCACGAGCGGATCGACCCGCCCATCGAACCTGTACGCCTCGCGGCAGCCAGCGTTCGCGTTGCCGTGTCAGCCTGTCTGAACCCACCAGATCAGCCAGGTGACGGCCGCGCCGCCGAGTGTGTACCCAGCGCCTTTCAAGGCGTTCATGAAAATGATGCGCAAGTAGCGGCGGCTACGGCGGCGCCACCGGGTCGTAGAGTGTGGGGTAGGGCTCTCCGTGGAGGGGAGTCCGATGGAGTGCTTGTTCAAGAGGTACTCCGGAATCCAGTGATATGTGCTGGTGAAGTCGCACCGCTCCGCCACGGCGCCAACCACATGCGGAGTGGTGCGACCCTCAATTCTTCGAAGCGGTGCCCGAGAAAAGCACAGTGGCAGTCTCTTCGTCAGGCGTCGGCCCTCCGAGAGCACGAGGGGTGAAGGGCGGCAACAAGCTGTAAACGGGACGCAATCCCCGGCCTGATCGAGTCTTGAGGGTGTCGAACCACTCCTCATCGACCTGAACGAGGATGCCGTGCTTCGACAACTCACGGATGCCCTTGCCAGCGCTGTCGGCAGAAATGCCGTACCAGTCGGGTATCCGCTCCTGAGGCAGAGTGAACTCGAGCTTCCTCTGGTTCGAGGCGATCAGGAGCATGGCCTTGCCCGGAAGGGAGAGGGCATTGTGCCAGCCCTTGTCCCAGTACTCGTATGCGAGCTGGAAGTAGGGGTCTCCCGCACCTTCCCCCGGGGGCGTGTACCGCCGGCCAGAGCCGTCTTCATGCAGCTTTGTGATAGTTGCGGTTCGAACGTGGTGAGACGAAAGGACTGCAGCTGGGCGAAGTCTCGCAGCCGTGCGTCGGTGAGCACACCGGCCAGGCCGTAGCGCGCCAGCAGGGAAAGCTTGGTGCCGCCGCCGATGGAGACGTCGCGGTGGCCGTTACTCGCCAGTACCAGCACCTTGCCCCGGGCATCGTCGGATTTGACGCCCACCGCCTGCTGGAACAGAGCGCCGAAGGTGTGGGTCTCGGGGTCCACCATCACCGAACAGGAGGGGAAGAAGGAGATCGTGACCGCCGGCCCGAACAGGACCCGGCCTGGTGTCGGAGTGACGAGGTCGTGAATGTGTGCGTGGTGCCGATGGTCGTCCGAGGGCGTCGACGATGTCCGCGCACACCGCGGTGGTGGTAGCCAGCGTTCTCCCAGAACCCTAGCTCGTCCTCGGGCATCACCCGGATCCCGCGCAACCACTTGGCAGACTTCCACAGATACAGGTGCGGCACCAGCAGCCGGACCGGCCCGCCGTGCTCGGCCGGGATCGGACCGCCCTCGTAGCCCACCGCGACCATCGCGTCGCGGTCCACCAGGTCCTCCACCGGGACGTTCGTGGTGTAGCCGCCGTACGAGGACACCAGCGCGTAGGGCTCGTCGGCCACCCCGGCGTCCTCCAGCACGGCCGCCACCGGAACGCCCTGCCAGGTCGTCCCCAGCTTGGACCAGTGCGTGACGCAGTGAATGTCGGTGGTCAGGTCCACCACGCCCAGATCGCGCAGCGATGCCCACGCGTAGGTCCTCTCCGTGGTCCCGTCGGTGACCACCAGCTCCCACGCGCGGGTCGGTACGTGCTGGGTCGGGCCCGCCGTGAGGACCGGGAAGTCACTGGTGACGAACTGCCCCGGCGGGACCGCGCCTTCCGTGCGTCGAGGACGTCCCGTGAATCCGCGCGTGACCATGTGTCGCTCACCACCCATCGTATCGACAGCGTAACCAACCGTGAGCATTTTCGCCTCCGTCACGATCAGCAGCCCGGAAGCCGCCGACCGTGGCGTGCACGGTGGAATCGGCCACCTTGACGGTCGCACCAACATCATCGTCGACACTGCCGGAGCCTGAACGCTCCACGCCCCCACATCAGTGAGGCCCGCAGCCACCGCACCCTGGAGGTTCGTTCCAGACCCACGGATCTCCGTTGGATATCAGTGACCTTCTCGAGTCGCTCGCACGACGCGACCGCTCAGGCGCCCGCCATCAATCCCTCGCGCATGTGGGAAGCCGCCATCCCGGGCGGACAAAGTGGCAGGTGTATCCGTTGGGATAGCGCTCCAAGTAATCTCGGTGCTCGGGCTCGGCCTCTCAGAAGGGACCGACGGGTTCAATCTTTCCTCTGCTCTTCATCCACGTAATAGATCGCCGAGCGGTAGCTGAGACCGACGTCGTTACCCTGGCGGTTCTTCGTAGTTGGATCGTGGATCGGAAGAAAAACTCCAGCAGCGTGCGGAAGTCGGTCTGGTCGTGATCGAGTGTGATCTCGATCGCCTCGGCGTGTGTGCCGTGGTTGCGGTACGTGGCGTTGGGCACGTTACCGCCGGTGTAGCCGACGCGAGTCCCCGTCACTCCAGGCAGGCGGCGAATGAGATCCTGCATGCCCCAGAAGCATCCGCCTGCCAGAACGGCCCTCTGTGTCCGTCCTGTCATCTCATTTCTCCGCGCCTGTAACCCAAGACGCAGGTGGCGCCCACTATTCCATGCCGCTCTCCTGTGTCACACGGCATTGCTCCTATGGCAGACGGGAGACAACCTCTAGATAGTTGCCGTACTCGGGCATTGTCCCTCCTTCCGGTCGAGGCGGAAGCGCGGGCTGGCGCATCTCATCACCGGGCTTCGCTTCGGGACGACCTGCCACGTTTCGGATTCGCTTACGGATTCCGCGCATCGCAACGGGCGCGGACAGCGGATTGGCGCCCACCAGACAGGCTCGCTGACACGGGGCCGGTGACGACGAGGCCCGCTACTGGATGCCCCGGAGCATGACCGGACATCGCGTAGATACCAGCGCCGTACGTCCGCGCTGCCCGCCCCCGCGCGGGAGGCCCGGGACGCCGGGCTGGGCTGGACCGGCTGCTGGAGTTCGCCGTAGGAGTCCCGTTCCGGGTGGCCGAGGCGGTGCGCGAGGGGCGGTTGGTCTGGCCCGGCCTCCCCCAGGAGCTCACCCGTCGTTACCCGCGCAAGGCGATTGTCCTGCCGTATCACTATGCGGTGGCCGCGGTGTTCCGGGGTGACCAGCCGGCGCCGACCGCGGAACTGGACCGAGGCCGCAGTCCCGCCTCGCTGGCACGAGCCCCTGCTCGCCGAACTGCGCGGAGCAGACCTGTCGGAGCGGCGAGACGCGCCGGTTGGTTCTTCGACCGGCCATAACACCATCGGATGGGGCAATCTGGGTCAGAACCTTGCCCCGCCGACCGGCCGCCGGAGTCACGATGTCGTACGACAACCTGGTCATCGTTCTCGCGGTAGCCGCCGGCGTCCCCTTCCTCCTCGCCCTGGTGCCCCGCGTCCCTCTCCCGGGCCCGGTCCTCGAGATCGTGGCTGGCGTCGTTCTTGGCCCGGCGGTGCTGAATGTGGTGCAGCCGGACGCCACCGTTCAGGCCTTGTCAATCATTGGACTGAGCTTCCTGTTGTTCCTTGCCGGGCTCGAGATCGACTTCAAGCAACTACGCGGGCCGCGGGCGAGGCTCGTCGGTATTGGTCTGGCCGGCACACTTGCGCTGGCCGCAGCCGTCGGCTGGATGCTGCACATCGCCGGGTTGTTCGAGAGCCCGCTGCTCCTCGGCACCGCGCTGGTGGCCACGTCTATGGGACTTCTGGTCCCGATCCTCGAGGACGCCGGCGCGGTCGACCGGCCAGTTGGCCAGCTGACCATCGGTGGCGGCTCGGCAGGTGAGATCAGCGCTGTGGTGTTGCTGTCGCTGTTCTTCTCCGAGCATGCATCGGGCCCGGCTTCCAGGCTGCTTCTCCTGCTCGGGCTTGCTTGCCTGATGGTGCTCATCGTGGTGGCCTCAATACGCGCGGGACGCTCCATGTGGCTGTCCCAGACGGTAATGAGCCTGGCGGACACGAGCGCTCAAGTCCGGGTCCGCTTGACAATGGTTCTGATCGTTGGTCTATCCGCGGTCGCCCTGCATCTCGGATTCGAGGCCGTTCTGGGTGCCTTCATCGCAGGGGCCGTGCTACGGCTGGTCGACCCCGACTCCGAACAGACGCACCCGCAGTTCCACGTCAAACTGGAGGGCCTCGGCTATGGCTTTCTCATCCCGGTCTTCTTCGTGACGAGCGGCATCCAGTTCGACCTTGGAGCCCTGTTCGCGGACGCCGGAACGGCGCTGCGGGTACCGATGTTCCTTGCCGCGCTCCTCCTCGTTCGTGGAGTGCCCGCATTGGTCTACCGCAGCGCCGGCCTCTCGCGCGCCGAGGTCATGGCCAGCGGACTCTTGCAGGCCACCTCGCTCCCGGTCATCGTGGCTGCGACGACGATCGGCTTGAAGTTGGAGGCGATCCGACCGGCTAACGCCGCCGCGCTGGTGGCGGCAGGCCTGCTGTCAGTGGTCGTGTTTCCTCTGACGGCCTTGCCATTGCTGAACCGTTCACGGGGATCCGCAAGATCGGGGCCCGAGAAGGAGGCGGATTGATTCGTCGCGACCGCCCACGCGCGGCGCGGCACCCCCGGTTCCGGATGAACGTCGACCAGGCGCGGGACCGTGCTCCGGCTCACGGCCGCCCCAAAGACGCGGGCCAGGCAGGCACCGGCCCGGCCCGCCAGCGCAGAGCGCTACCCGCAGCCCGAGAGCGCTTCGTCTGCCGCAGGGCACATCAGCGGGAAACGGCAGGTAGGCGCCGTGAGCACGGCAAAAGACCAGGCCCCGGCACCCCGGGCACAAGGCCGTGAGCCACTGGCAGTCCCGGCCACGAGGCATTCGACGGCGTCGATGCCGTCGCCCGCGCCGAATGTGCGTGGCGACGGGATGCGTGCAGGCCTTCGCGCGTGCATGGTGGATTCGTCCGCTGATGGGACCGTGCCTGTGGCCCGGCAGCGGCGCAAGGTTGCGTGCCTCGACGACGACATACTCCGCGAGGGTGCCGTCGCGCGTCCAGTCCGTGAGGCCGAACACCCGCTGTCCTAACCGACAGGCCGGTTGTGCCATAGCTGAGGGCGGTGACCACTCCGGCCAGCTCGTGGCCGGGGATCGACGGCGTGCGGTCGCGGCCGAGGCGATCGGTCCAG
The DNA here is from genome assembly GCF_040606675.1 of Streptomyces sp. NPDC005393. NCBI lineage: Bacteria > Bacillati > Actinomycetota > Actinomycetes > Kitasatosporales > Streptomycetaceae > Streptomyces > Streptomyces sp. NPDC005393. The sequence continues at coordinate 116,776 of NZ_JBEXFG010000023.1, forward strand.
GTCGAGGGCCACTCCAGCTCATTCCCGGTGAATCCCGACGCATGAACTTCAACGACGACATCGCCGTAGTTCGCGCCCGAGAGGCTGGCGAGCCTCTCCGCATCCGGCTCGGGCCGCTCCACCAGCTTCATCCTGGCCGTCCCCGCGGCCTGATCCGTCATTTGGACACCTCCCCGTATCTAGCTCTTCGCCTGCACGGCACGTCGGTCCACAAGCTATTAGCGCCGCCAAAGCTCGGCGTCATACCACGCAGATCGAGCTGGCATTAGAGCGCGGCTACACCGCCGCGCCTCAATCAATGAACGTACACCGCTGACTGTGCGATCGACGCATGTGGGAGCCGCCGTTACGGCGTGACCGACCGGGCCACGCAGCTGACGCTGACCCACGAGGCCCGGTCGCTGTCCCTGAGTTCTTACGGACGAACGCGGATGATCGTCTTCCCCTTGACCCGCTCGGTCGGGTTGAAGGCGGCGACGGCATCGTCGAGCGCCGCCACGTTGCCGATGTTCGTGCGCAGCCGTCTGTCTCGCACCCGCTGGACGATCTCACCCAGTTGGGCACGATCGGACTCGACGACGAAGTCGATCGCCTGGCCGTGGGCAGGCCGCGCCTCGGGCGGCCCAACGACGGTCACCAGTGTTCCTCCGGGCCGGATCAGGCGCGCGGATCGCTTCTGGATGTCTCCGCCGATGACGTCGAAAACCAGGTCGACTTCGCCGACGTCGTCGAGGGTGTCGTTGTCGAGGTCGACGAACTCCATTGCACCGAAGTCGAGCGCCTTCTGACGGTCAGCGGCATGTCCGGTGCCGATGACGTAGGCGCCGGCCTCTCGTGCGAGCTGGGTCACCATCGTCCCGACCGCGCCGGCCGCGCCGTGCGCGAGGACGCTCCGCCCCGCCTGGAGGTGGCCGTGCTGGAACAGTCCCTGCCACGCGGTGAGGCCTGAGATCGGAAGGCTCGCGCCCACGGCGAAGTCGACGTCGCCCGGCAGCGGCGCGAGGTTGCGTGCCTCGACGGCCGCGTACTCGGCCAGAGTACCGTCGCGATGCCAGTCGGTGAGGCCGAACACCCGCTGTCCCACCGACAACCCGGTCGTGCCGTAGCCGAGGGCGGTGACCACTCCGGCCAGCTCATGTCCGGGGATCGACGGTGTTCGGTCACGGTCGAGGCGATCGGTCCAGGTAGAGGGCCACGCCAGCTCAGTCGGGACGAATCCCGACGCATGAACCTGAACGACGACATCGTTGATCGCTGGCTCCGGCTCGGGCCGCTCCGTCAGCGTCATCCCGGCCGTTCCTGCTGCCTGGTCCGTCACCACGATCGCCTTCATGGGAATTGTCTCCTTGGTCATGTGTCTCTTTGGTGGTTGCAGGGATGGTCACGTGTCGCTCACGGACGAACGCGGATGATCGTCTGCCCGCTGATCCGCTCGGTCGGATTGAAGGCCGTGACAGCATCGTCGAGTGTCGCGACGTTGCCAATGTTCGTCCGCAGCCGTCCGTCTCGCGCCCGCTGGACGATTTCACCCAGTTGGGCGCGATCAAGCAGGACAACGAAGTCGATCGCCTGGCCGTGGGCAGGCCGCGCCTCGGGCAGCCCAACGACGGTCACCAGTGTTCCTCCGGCCCGGATCAGACGCGCGGATCGCTTCTGGATGTCTCCGCCGATGACGTCGAAAACCAGGTCGACGCCGCCGATATCTTCCAGGGTGTCGTTGTCGAGGTCGACGAACTCCGTCGCGCCGAAGTCGAGTGCCTTGTGACGGTCCGCAGCGCGTCCGGTGCCGATGACGTAGGCGCCGAACTCACGGGTGAGCTGAGTCACCGCCGACCCGACTGAGCCGGCCGCACCGTGCACTAGGACGCTCTGCCCCGCCTGGAGGTGGCCGTGCTGGAACAGTCCCTGCCGTCTGAGGTTGAACTCGTGATGTTGCCTTCGGTGGTCAGGGGTTGATCGTCAGTCCCGTTTCGGCGAGGCAGCCGTCTATGAGGCTGCTGCGGTACTGGATGTGCCGCAGCCCGCTTCGGATGCGCTGCATGAGGTGTTCCGGCGTGGTGAAGGCGACGTTGGAGAGCCAGCCGCGTCGCAACAGGGACCAGATGCCCTCGACTGGGTTGAGGTCGGGGGCATAGGGCGGCAGGTAGTAGATGGTCAGCCAGTCCCGGGTCGCGGCGAACTCCCGTAGTTCTGCGGCCTTGTGGACGTTGAGATTGTCCCAGACGAGGACGATCGGGCCGCCGAACTGGGTGTGGGCGGCGATGAGCAGGTCACGGTAGTCGCGCCAGGAGAAACTCTTGCGTCCGTCACGGTTGCCGTCGTCGCGGCGTGGCCGGTATATCAGCCGTGACCTGCGGCCGGGTTTGTAGCAGGTCAAAGCGGCGATGGAGATGCGTCTGCGGGAGCGGCCGCGAACCCGCACCACCGGGGTGCGTCCTCGCTGCGACCAGGTTCGGGCGTGCGGCGGCGTCATGGAGAAGCCGGCTTCGTCGCTGAGTAGGCCCGGGGCGCGGTGCCGGGATTGCTCCCGGTCCGTTTCCCCGGACCTCTCGCCGAACCCGCCGTGCCTATTACTAGGCAACGGGCTCTCCACGGTCTCTGCCGTCAGGTGGTTGCAGTGGCCCAGGGGTTGGGAATCGTGTTGCCGCGGTAGCGATACCGGGTGACCGGGATCGCGCTGATCTTCC